>DATGGJ010000710.1:0-3072 GCA_035308585.1 Terriglobales bacterium | reverse complement strand
GACCTGCGCCGCATCCTCCTGCCCGAGGACTGGAAGGGTTTCCCTCTGCGCAAGGACCACAGCATCATCCAGCAGGACCAGGAGTGGGTGCAGATCAACCTGGGAATTGAGAGCGGCCAGTGAGCGACCCCACCAAAACGGCTGGCGCCTCCCATCTCGATCTGGACGAGCGCGAGCACACTTTTCTCGACGCCGACGAACTGGTGCTCAACATGGGGCCGCAGCACCCCTCCACCCACGGCGTGCTGCGCGTCATCCTCAAGCTCGACGGCGAGAAGGTGCGGGGCACCGAGTGCATCATCGGCTACCTCCACCGCGGGGTGGAGAAAATCGCCGAGAACCGCACCTACACCATGTTCAATCCCTACGTGGATCGCATGGATTACGTGGCCGCGGTTTCCAATGGGCTGGGCTATTGCGAAGCAGTCGAGAAGCTGCTCAACATCGAAGCGCCGCCGCGGGCCAATTACATCCGCGTCATTCTCACCGAGCTCAACCGCCTGGCCAGCCACATGCTCTGGCTGGGCACCCACGCCCTCGACATTGGCGCCATCACGCCGCTGTTCTACACCTTCCGCGACCGGGAGGAGATTCTCAAGATTTACGAAAAGTACTGCGGGGCGCGCCTCACCACCCACGCCTTTCGCATCGGCGGCTGCCAGTACGAAACCTACGATGGCTTCGAGACGGACGTGAAAAAATTCGTCGCCTTCGTTACCCCCAAGATTGACGAGTACGAAGAGCTGCTCACCACCAACCGCATCTGGGTGGAGCGTACCAAAGGTGTGGGCGTGCTCTCCGGGCCCGACTGCATTGACCTGGGCGTGACCGGGCCGGTGCTGCGCGCCAGCGGCGTCAAGTGGGACCTGCGCAAGGCCAAGCCCTACGCCGCCTACTCTCAATTTCAGTTCGAAATTCCCACCGGACAGAACGGCGACACCTACGACCGTTATCTGGTTCGCGTCGCTGAAATGCGCCAGTCGCTGCGCATCATCAGCCAGGCCGTGGAAGGCATCCCCGAAGGGCCCATCATGGCCAAGGTTCCCAAGGTGCTGAAGCCGCCGCTAGGCGAAATCTACCACTCCATCGAGGCGCCCAAGGGCGAGCTGGGATATTTCATCGTCAGCGACGGCTCTACCCAGCCCTACCGCGTGCGCGTGCGTCCACCCTCCTTCGTCAACCTGCAGGCGCTGGACAAAATGGTGCGCGGACAACTGGTGGCTGATGTGGTGGCCGTCATCGGAACCCTCGACATCGTGCTGGGCGAGGTGGACCGCTGATGCTCGACTACCTCACCGGCTACCTCAATTCGAACGTCACCCCCGGACAGGCCGGGAACTGGCTGTGGGCGCTTATCTACATTCTTCTCATCTTTCTGGGCATTTCCCTGGCCGTCATGGGCATGGTCTGGCTGGAGCGCAAGATCCTCGCCCACATGCAGGTCCGCCTTGGCCCCATGCGCGTGGGCCCGCACGGGCTGCTCCAGCCCATCGCCGACTCGCTCAAGCTGCTGCTCAAAGAAGACATCATCCCCGAGAGCGCTGACAAACTGGTCTTCTGGCTGGCGCCCCTGATGGTGGTCATCGCCGCCTTCACCGTCTTCATCGTCATCCCCTTTGGCCCCACCCACGCCGTTACCGACATGAATATCGGCATCCTCTTCATGCTCGGGGTTTCCTCCCTCGGCGTGCTGGGCATCATCATGGCGGGCTGGGCTTCGAATTCGCATTACCCCCTGATGGGCTCGCTGCGTTCCAGCGCCCAGATGGTTTCCTATGAAATCGCCATGGGACTGGCCGTGGTTTCCGCCGTGCTGATGACCAGCTTCAATGCCGGCGGCAGCGGCACTCTCAGCATGATCGGCATCGTGCAGGCGCAGGCGGCGCAGCATACCTGGTTCGCCTTCAAGTTTTTCCCCCTCGGCCTGGTCGCGCTCTTCGTGTTCGCCGTGGCCATGGTGGCGGAAACCAACCGCGCCCCCTTCGACCTGCCGGAAGCGGAATCTGAACTGGTGGCCGGCTTCCATACCGAGTACAGCGGTTTTCGCTGGTCGCTCTTTTTCCTGGCTGAATACACGGCCATGCTGGCCGTCTCCTCCATCGCCGTGACCTTGTGGCTGGGTGGATGGCTGCGGCCATTTTCCAGTTGGCATGGACCGGTCATCACCATTCCCGGATTCTGGGAGCATGCCGCGCCCCTGGGTGCCGTTGATTTTGCCTTCTCCCTGGTGCCGGCGGCGTGCCTCTTTGTTCTGGCTGCCTTCGCCTTGATTGGCACCCTGCGCATGCCCAGGCACCCGCTGATGAAAATTCAGAAAGGCGGCCTGGGCGCGGTGGCCCTGGTGCTGGCCGGCATCGGCCTGGTCCTGCTGATCCCGCCGGTGCGCGACCGCATTCAGGATATTTTCTGGTTCGTGGCCAAGGTCGCCGTCTTCATGTATCTCTATATCTGGTACCGCGGCACCTTCCCCCGTTATCGCTTTGACCAGCTCATGAAGCTGGGATGGAAAGTCATGCTGCCCATGGGCCTGGGCGTGCTCATCGCCACCGCCGTGGTGGGGGTGCTGGTATGAATCCCGTCGCCACTCCCTTCTTCTTCTATTTTCTGTCGGCCATGGCGCTGGTCAGCGGGGTGCTGGTCATCACCCGCAGGAACCCGGTGCATTCCGCCATCGCGCTCATCTTTACCCTGCTCTCGCTGGCCGGACTCTACCTGATGCTGTACGCCCCTTTTGTGGCTGGCGTGCAGATCATTCTTTATGCCGGCGGAATCATGGTGCTGTTCCTGTTTGTGATCATGCTGGTGAATGTTGACCGGGTGCAGCGCGAAACCCAGTTCAACAGGCAATGGCTGGTGGGCATTGCCGCCACCGCCGCCCTGGGCGTGCTCTTCATCCTGGTTTACGCCCGGGGCAAGTCGGTGTTTCCCGAACGCGCCGTGCAGTTGCCGGAGCAGTTGAACACGCAGCAGGTGGCGGTGTGGCTCTACGGCACCTACATGCTGCCCTTTGAAATCGCCTCCCTCCTGCTGCTGGTGGCGATTGTGGGCGCGGTAGTCATGGCGAAGAAGAGA
>DATGGJ010000709.1:0-3902 GCA_035308585.1 Terriglobales bacterium | reverse complement strand
TGTAATAGCGCGCAGGCAGCGTCTTGGGTGCGGATATGGCTCGGGTGCTCATGGGACCTCAGCGGAATTATGCCATGCGGTACCCAGTTCTTAGTACCCAGTTGCGGCCGGAAACGGCGTGACTAACCATCAGGGACCGTATTGGGCACTTATTCCCCCCTGTCCGGATTCGGACAGGGGATGGCGAAAGCGGACAATAATCACCTCACCAATCCTGACTAATGGCCGTCTATCCATCGGCGTAGCAGGAACCGCGTCTGGCATGACAGATGCTTTTGTCGCAGTTTACGCCTGTCGCGCGGGTGAACTTGCCAGCGGTTGCATTCGTAGCCTAAGCAGAGCGGGGGGAAACGATGGGAACTCTCGTGCAGGACGTCAGATATGGCTTGCGCGTGTTGCGCAAAAGCCCAGGCTTCGCGGCGGTCGCCGTCATTGTGCTGGGGCTGGGGATTGGCGCCAACACCGCCATCTTCAGCGTGGTGAATGCAGTCCTGCTGCGGCCCTTGCCCTACCGCGAGCCTAGCCGCCTGATGCAACTGTGGCATGTGCCCCCGCCGAAGAACTTCCCCGGCATGACCATGTTCTCAGTCTCGCCCGCCAACTACCTGGATTGGGAGCGGCAGAATGACGTTTTCCAGAGCATGGCCATTTACGGCTTCCGCAGCTTCAACATCACGGGCAGCGAGCAGCCGCAGGCGCTTCAGGCTTCGGCCGTGTCGCACGACTTTTATTCCACCCTGGGCGTGCACCCCATGCTGGGGCGCACCTTCACCGCCGATGAGCAGCAGCCTGGCCGCAGCCACGTCGTGATCCTCGGCTACGCCTTATGGAAATCGAGCTTCGGCGGAAATCCCCACATCGTGGGAAGCAGCATTAGTCTTGATGACCAGCCCTACACCGTGGTCGGCGTCATGCCGCCCGAGTTCAAGTTTCCCGACTGGGCCCAGCTGTGGACGCCGCTGGGATGGACGGACCAGGAACGGGCGGTGCGCGGCAATCACAATTACATGGTTATCGCCCGCCTGAAGCCCGGAACCGCGATGCAGCAGGCCCAGGCCGAAATGAATATCATTTCCGCGCGCCTGCAGCAGCAGTATCCGGCAGATGATGCGGGCTGGGGCGCTGTCATCGTGCCCCTGCACGAGCAACTGGTGGGTGATGTGCGTCCGGCGCTGCTGGTGCTGCTGGGAGCGGTGGCCTTCGTGCTGCTCATCGCCTGCGCCAATGTGGCCAACCTGGTGCTGGCCAAGACGGTGAGCCGGCGCAAGGAACTGGCCATCCGCGCCGCTCTGGGGGCGAGCCGCGCCCGCATACTGAGCCAGGTGCTGGCGGAAACGGTTCTGCTGGCGTTGGCCGGAGGAGCGCTGGGACTGCTGCTGGCGCACTTCGGAGTGCGCCTGATCGTCGCCTTTCTGGCCGGGCAGCTGCCGCGCGCCGCTGAAATCACGCTGGACGGCTGGGTGCTGGCCTTTACCCTGGGTGTTTCGGTGCTGGCCGGCATCATCGCCGGGCTGGCGCCGGCCTGGCGCTTTACCAAGAATGATTTCGACGTGCATGAAGCTTTGAAGCAGGCGGCCAGCCGCACGGAGACGGAGTCCCGTGGCGCCCGCACCCGCAGCGCCCTGGTGGTCTCCGAAGTTGCCCTATCCCTGGTGCTGCTGGTGGGTGCCGGGCTGATGATTCGCAGCCTGTGGGCCCTGCGCAGCACCAACCCCGGCTTTGACCCGCGTAACGTGCTCACCATGGTGCTGCCCACTTCGGCAACACGATATCCCACCCTGCAGCAGAACATCGCGTTCTGGAACCGCGTGCTGCCCCGGGTGCGGGCGTTGCCAGGAGTGGTGCATGCGGGCGCTACCGATTCGCTGCCTCTCTCCGGCGAGGGTTCCACGCAGCCGGTCACCGTGGAGGGCCGTCCCGTGCTGCCCATGGCAGAACAGCCGGAGGTTGGGGTGCGCGTCTTTACTCCAGGTTACCTGGAAGCCATGCGGGTTCCGCTGCGGCGCGGGCGCATGCTCAATGACGGAGATGTGGCTGGCCGGCCGCCTGTAACCGTGATCAGCGCGGCCATGGCCAGGCAGTTCTGGCCCCATGAAGATCCTATCGGCAAACACCTGACCCTAACCTTCTCCCCGGGAATCGCGCACGAGGTCGTGGGTGTTGTGGGCGATGTGAAGATGGACGCCCTGGACGCGTCCGCGACCCAATCCATGATCTATGTTCCTCTGGCGCAGATGACGCTTCCGCCGGGCGAGGTCTGGCACGGCTTCGCCATTTCGCTGGTGGTGCGCACTGCCACCGCGCCCAGCAGCACGGCTGCGGCCATCAAGAATGCGGTGCACCAGGTGGATTCGGCGCAGCCGGTCATGCAGGTGGAAACTATGGAAGACATGGTGGCCGATTCCATCTCGCAGCAGCGCTTTACCATGCTGCTGCTGGCCGCATTCGCTGGGCTGGCGCTTCTGCTGGCGGCGGTGGGCATCTACAGCGTGCTTTCCTACAGCGTGCGCCGGCGGGTGCGAGAGATCGGCATCCGCATGGCCCTCGGAGCCCAGATCGCCGACGTGCTGCGCCTGGTGGTGATGGAAGGCATGAAGCCAACTCTCCTGGGCCTGGCCATCGGCCTGGCCGGGGCGCTGGCGCTGGGTCGGGTGGTATCCAAACTTATTTACGGCGTGAGCGCGGCTGATCCCGCCACCTTCGCTGCGGTTTCAGCGCTGCTGGCCACGGTGGCCCTGGCGGCCAGCATTATTCCTGCCTACCGCGCCACCCGGGTGGAACCGGTGAAGACTCTGCGCGAAGAATAGTTGCCCATCCAGGAACGCATAACTTTGCACAAAAGAAGCAGTAACTCTCATCTTGACAATCTTTTATCCCGGGAGCAGCTTGTGTCTCGCGCCGCGCCGCCGTCGCATGCGGGAAACGGGTCCAAGGCCCTCCTGATGCACGGAGCTCACCCTACTGAAACGAGGAAGGAACTATGAAAGCAACGACCGCGAACGTTTTCTTGTTTGCTCTCGCCCTGTGTTTGCCGTCGGCCCAGGCTCATGCTACGGGTTATTCAATAACTATACCCAGCGTCGCTTCCTATCCCACGACCACCATAAGGTTCTCGGCGCCATCTGTGCTGAACGGCTCGCAGCCAATCGCAGCCAGTAGCATCAAGGTGAGTTTCAATGACGGAAATTTTTCCGCTTCGGCGACCGGAGGACAATGGGTCACTAACGGGTCCGGAACTTACTTTGCCTTCACTTGCGCCCCATCTTCTGTTGCCTGTATGAAGGCAACCAGAGGCAAAGGCAGCTATACCTACAAGCTGGTTGGTCCGGCCTTTGCTGCGCCGGGCGCTAAAGGACAGTTTCATTTGAATTGGGACGTTAATCCGCCCGGTGACGTCGTTCAAGACACGGCCGTGGTGCCAGAGCCCACCAGCATACTTTTGTTTTTCGGCGGAATTCTGGCCCTGGCTGGGCTGACACGAAAGAGGCTCTCGGCCCCCACTTGCTAACCCGGTTCACAATCTCGCGGGCAGCTGCTCTTCGCAATTGAAGTATCGGAGTGGCTGCCCCCGCGACTTTGCCAGGCCTTATTCGACCGTCAGTTGATGGCTGCCCCCGCTGCCCTTTTCTATGCCACGTTACTAAAGATTGCTCCGTATCTCGGAGTTATCTGGCCGCACGCCCCAATCCAGGCTAAGCTTGCGCAATTTTGGGCCCTATCGCGATCAGGAAGTTAGAAGGGGATTCGTATGCTTCTCCCCATCAAACACGAAAACATGTCGGCGCGGCGCCTGCCAGTCATTACTCTGGCGCTGATTGCCATCAACGTGCTGGTTTTTCTCGGCACCTACTCCACCATTGAGGAACAAGCTCCGCAACTGGGCAAGGCCAGGGCGCACATTC
>DATGGJ010000708.1:0-5317 GCA_035308585.1 Terriglobales bacterium | reverse complement strand
TGCGTCCGGGAGACGCGTTCGAACCACGCGCCGAAGTAGGAGTCGTTCGCGGAGCTGTTCTGGGCAACGGCGGATGTGATCACGCCGAGGAGGAGCAATAGCGGGAGCCAGCGAACGTATGACAAACCATCCTCCATGAATCGTGTAAAAGCGTGTAGTTTATTAGATTGAAATAATCCAGGCAATACTTATGGACAGCCGCACTTTATGGCTGCCGAGCCACGATTCACTTGCTCACATGTAGCCATGGCAAAGCTCTTCGGGAAGAGATTCCGTTGCCTGAGAACCACGATGAGGGGGTCGGCTTTCAAACTGGCAACCGTGTTGTCGCCGCGCGCGTCTGGCTCCATAGAGGCCATCTTGAGAAGGAGATCAGATGAAACCTGCTTTTGAGGAGCACAGGGTTGACCAGGCGCTGAACAAGATTGGGAATGTGCTTCAGCAACCGAGCGGCGGCTATGGAGCGCCCTCCTGGACGGAAGCTCACGGCAAGGATCTAGTAGAGGCGCTGGAGCAACTGGAGAAGCGCATGCGGGCGCATCACATGATGCTACAGCGGGGCGTTTTCCCGGTGGCGATTTATGCAGCCCGCGAGCTGAGGAAATATTTGGGAGGCGGGCACAGCGACATCCCCAACCAGGACGCGGCGAAGGTGTTTCATTATTCGCTGCTCAAACTGCTGGAAGAATTGCGAACGCTGGATGAGAAGCTGGCGAAGGAAGAAGCCGCGTAAGCACATTCCCGCGCAGGAACTCGCGGCAGGGCCGCGAAGGTCAATTCTCAGGCCTTTGCCACGAAAGTGAGGGAGATGGAGGCGGCAGATTCAGAGGTTGCTGTCTACCTTGAAGCCCCAGGCCTGCAGCAAGGCGGTGGGGACGTATTTCACGTCTTTATTTTTGCGTACCCACTCCTTGAGCACGGCGGAGCTCTCGTACTGCTCCGGGGAAAGCCCCAGTTGCTTGACCATCTGGTCAAAGGAAGTAGGAGCGGAGGACGGCACAGCCAGTTGTTCCGGGTTATTCCAGTTCTTATTTCCGCGAGTGGCCATCGGCACTGAGTTGTTCCTCCCGAATTATAGGCTAGGGCAGGTGTGCAAGTAAGGTGCCAAGTGGAAATTGGTGGAAATCGGCAGATTTGCTCGATTTTCTAGCGCTCGAGGAAATCTGGGCCATAGCTGAAATGACAAAGTCCGGCATTTCTGGCCGAAAGGATAACAATTCTTCGCACCGAGGCCGGAGCAGCGAAGGGCTGAGAGGGCGCACGCCGAGGGTGGGGCCCGGAAAAAAGAGCCCGGCGTTCCGCACCAAGGGCGTGCCCTCCTGGAAATGGAAAGAGCGGATTCGAAAATGAAGAAGACCGCCGGCGCAGCCCGAAATTTGGCTACGACCAGTTCCCCAGGTTCACGCCCCCCAGGGAAGTGCCAAAGTCGGAAGCCGCGGCGCGTTTCCCGGAACGCACCCTAGCCGCGGTCTTGGCCCGGCGTTCGGCACGGCGCGAGGCAGCCATTTCTTCGCCGCCCGACCAGGCGTCCAAATCTTCCTGGCGGTACTCGATGAATCGGCCAACATTGTAGAACTTCGGCCCTGACCCTTTGCGCCTCCACAAGCGCAGAGTGGCAGGGGAGTATCCGATGTAGGCTGCTGCGAAGCGTGTGTCCATCTTCATCTCTCTTGGCCAGAGGTTAAATTTTGCTTGATAACTGCCGAACCCGGGTACTGCACGAATACCGCCGGTAAGGGGCGGCAGCTTACCACGGCACTTCCGCGCAAAGCAAATCGGCCCTTCAGCAATAGCGCCGGAACTTGCTGCTGTGGTTGTACTTATAGCATCGCATAAAAGATAAAAACGGCGACTAAGATGGAGATGCATTTCTCAACAGGCTCAGGATGCGATTTTGATCAGCTGCTACAGCGGTGTAAGCCCGGATTGCGTGCCTTTGGTTGAAGCACTACCATGAATTTGTCATGCCCGTAGAAACCGAAATTCGTTCTATTAGCTACACACCGGTTCGCGCGCCGCGCGGCACCGCGCTCTCCTGCCGGGGCTGGCAGCAGGAAGCGGCCATGCGAATGTTGATGAACAACCTGGATGAGGAAGTGGGAGAGCGTCCGCGCGATCTGGTCATCTATGGCGGCACGGGCAAGGCGGCGCGCAATTGGGAGTGCTATCACGCCATGGTCAAGGCCCTGCAGGGGCTGCAGAACGACGAGACCTTGCTGGTGCAGTCGGGCAAGCCGGTGGGCGTATTCAGGACGCATGAATACGCGCCGCGGGTGCTCATCGCAAATGCCAATCTGGTAGGCCACTGGTCGAACTGGGAAAGGTTCAACGAACTGGAACGTGCCGGGCTGATGATGTACGGCCAGATGACCGCGGGTTCGTGGATTTACATCGGCTCGCAGGGAATCATTCAGGGCACATTTGAGACGTTTTCCGCGGCCGGCGAAAAGCACTTCGGCGGGGAACTGGAAGGCAAGCTGATTGTGAGCGGCGGCATGGGCGGTATGGGCGGCGCGCAGCCTCTGGCCGCGACCATGACCGGGGCGGCCTTCCTGGGCGTCGAAGTTGACCCGGAACGGATCAAGAAGCGCCTGAAGACCGGCTACTGCGATTTCATGGTGAACTCGCTGGATGAGGCGTTGCGCATCCTGAAGAACGCGGTACGCAAGCGGGAAAACATTTCCGTCGGGCTGGTGGGAAACTGCGCCGATGTGATTTCCGAACTGGCCGAACGGGGAGTGGTGCCTGACATCCTGACCGACCAGACCTCGGCGCACGACCCGCTGAACGGGTATATTCCGCGAGGGCTCACGGTGGAGCAGGCGGCGGAATTGCGGCAACGGGACCCGAAGGGCTATGAAGAGCGGTCACTCGATTCCATCGCGCGCCACGTGGAAGGCATGCTGCGCCTGCAGAAGATGGGCGCGGTCACCTTTGACTACGGCAACAACATTCGGACTTTTGCCTTCCAGCGCGGGGTGAAGAACGCCTACGATTTCCCCGGCTTTGTGCCCGCCTACATTCGGCCGCTGTTCTGCGAAGGGCGGGGTCCGTTCCGCTGGGTGGCGCTGAGCGGAGAGGCTTCCGACATTCATACGACGGATGAACTGGTGCTGGAGCTGTTTCCTGAGAACCGCATTCTGAGCCGCTGGATCAAGCTGGCGCGCGAGCGCATCAAGTTCCAGGGGCTGCCGGCGCGCATCTGCTGGCTGGGCTACGGTGAGCGGGCGCAATTCGGGCTGGCCATGAACGAACTGGTGAAGAAGGGCAAGCTGAAGGCGCCCATCGTGATCGGGCGCGACCACCTGGACACGGGCTCAGTGGCGTCGCCCTTCCGCGAGACCGAGGGCATGAAAGACGGCAGCGATGCGGTGGCCGACTGGCCTCTGCTCAACGCGCTGCTGAACACGGCCAGCGGGGCTTCGTGGGTTTCCATCCACAACGGCGGAGGGGTGGGGATTGGCTATTCACAGCACGCCGGCCAGGTGACCGTGGCGGATGGCACAGAAGGCATGGCCAAACGCATCGAGCGGGTGCTGACCAATGATCCCGGAATCGGCGTGGCCCGCCATGTGGACGCCGGCTATGAGGAGGCGCAACGCTTCGCCAGGGAGAAGGGGATCAAGATTCCGATGGAGAAGTAGAAGGCAACGTTCAGCAGTCAGCCCTCAGCACACAGTATTGAACCACATGAGCCAGTTCTTTTCTCAACGAGCCAAGCCAGTACTATTCGCTGCTGAGGCACGGCATGGCTAAAGCCATGCCCCGGCGAAAAAAGCTCAAATCGGGCGGCTTCCCTGGTCTGACGAGCGGGCAGAAAGCTGCCACACCCCTCCTTCTGATCAACATCCGCCAACTGCTCACGCTGCGGGCCGGCTCCGCGCCGCGGCGGGGGCGGGAACTGGGTGAACTCTCGATCATCGAAGACGGCGCGGTGTTGTGCGAAGCGGGCAGAATCGTCGCGGTGGGCAAGACCCGCGACGCGCTGCGCGATTCCTGGCTGAAGGGCAAGCGCAAACGCGTTCGTGAAATTGATTGCCGCGGCAAGGTGGTGCTGCCCGGATTTGTGGATTCGCATACCCACCCGGTGTTCACGGCCCCGCGCCTGGTGGATTTCGAAAAGCGAACAGCGGGCGCCAGCTACGAAGAGATTGCGGCGGCCGGGGGCGGGATTCGCTGCAGCGTGGAAGGGGTGCGCCGGGCAAGCCGGGAAGAGCTGGCCCAGCACGTGCTGGCGGCCCTGGAGGGGATGGCGGCGCAGGGCACCACCACGGTAGAGGCCAAGTCCGGCTACGGTCTGAGCACCGAGGCGGAACTGAAATCGCTGCTGGCGGTGCGCGATGCGGCGGCGCACTGGCCGGGCACGGTGGTTGCCACCCTGCTGGGCGCGCACGTGGTTCCCAGAGAGCACCTGCGGCACCCTGAAAAATACGTGCGCGAGGTGTGCGAACTGATGATCCCGCAGGCCGCCCAGCAGAAGCTGGCTGAGTTTGTGGACGTTTTCTGCGACCGGGGAGCATTTTCCCCGGAGCACGCGCAGAGCGTCCTGCAGGCAGCCACGGACAACGGCCTGGGCACGCGGGCTCACATATGCCAGCTCAGCCCCTGCACGCTGGCGCCGCTGCTGGCTTCAAAGCCGGCGTCATTCGATCACCTGGACTTTGTCAGCGACGAAGACGTGGAACGGCTGAGCCGCTCGCAAACAGTGGCCACACTGGTGCCCGGGGCGAACTATTTTCTGGGTCTGGAGCGTTACCCGCCGGCGCGGCGGCTGATTGAAAGCGGAGCAGCGGTGGCCCTGGCAACGGACTACAATCCCGGCACTTCGCCCACCACCAGCATGCCATTTATTCTTTCGCTGGCGTGCACGCACTTGAAGATGTCGCCGGCGGAGGCCATCAGCGCCGCCACCATCAACGGCGCCTGTGCGCTGCTCCGGCAGAATAGCAAGGGCAGCATTGAGCCGGGCAAGGACGCCGATCTGGCCATTTTCGATGTAGCTGACTATCGCGAGATTGCCTACTGGTTCGGTATGAACCGTTGCTGGACGACAGTCATCGGCGGAGAATTGCGGGAGCACAAGTAGTCAGGAGCAAGTGGTCAGGAGTTGGGAGTCAGCCGACCAGATGGCGGAAGTGCGGCCCTGGCCTCCGTAGAGTGTTTTCAATCGTCAATCGAACAACCCAATCGCTCCTCCAATGGGTTTTCGCCGATCCTGACTCCTGCTCACGATTCCTAATCTGTCCTCGTTTGGGCCTTTTCCCAGGGGCTTGTTATAATCGCCCTGTTCCGCACGATCCAGGAACTTGCGGCAGCT
>DATGGJ010000707.1:0-3623 GCA_035308585.1 Terriglobales bacterium | reverse complement strand
GGAGTAAAAAAGTCAATCCTATCGACGCCGCCGACATAAAAGATAACGACAGGGTCATCTGCATTGGTCACGACGAAAAAGGCCACTTCGAAGCGAGCCTAATATCAAAGCGGCTCGTCCCGTAATGGGGAGCGGCAATGCAAGAAAGGCGGCCCCTGGCGGGACCGCCTTCAGAATGGTTGCGAGGGGTGGATTTGAACCACCGATCCCGCTCGGCGGGATTATGAGCCGCCGCCAAAGAGCGCTGGATTCAAGCCGGTCTTTTCGAAGAAGCCTATACCGCCCTTCTGCCGCTTCAGTTCATTTTCCCGCCGGCGGGCCGTCCTGTAATCCTCGCATTTCTCCGAGTAAACCAGCTTCCATGGCCGATGGCGCGCCGTCCATCCTCGCCCTGCATCGGAATTGTGCTGTAGCTTGCGATTTTCCGGGTCTTCACTGATGCCGATATAGAAGCGTCCCCCGGTCTGACTCCAGAGGACGTACACGAAGTACGGCTTGCCCGAAACGCGCGACATAAACAAGAAAGGCGGCCCCTGGCGGGACCGCCTTCAGATTGGTTGCGGGGGGTGGATTTGAACCACCGACCTTTGGGTTATGAGCCCAACGAGCTACCAGACTGCTCCACCCCGCGAAGTCATGATAACAATGGCTTCGGCCAGCGGTCAATCCGGCCAGGAACATGCCGCGTACGATATTTCTGCAGGTTGCTGCTCAGCTCTTCATTTTAGGCCGCACACAGGCGTCCACAGTCTTGGTCGGGTCCACGGCTTCGTCGTCCACCTGCTCGTGCGTAATCTTGCCCGACTTATCAATCAGGAAGGTAGCGCGCCGCGCCGACTCCAGCGACACGCCCTGGATGTCATAGTTCTTCGCCAGACCGTATTCCCGGGTTACCTTGCCGCCAAAGTCGCCCAACAGGGGAAAGGTGACGCCATTTTGTTGCGCGAAAGCGAAGTTGGAGAAGGGGCTATCCATGCTCACACCCAGAACCTGGGTGTCGGCGCCTTCCAGCTTGCTCAAGTTGCTCTGGAAGGCTTTCATCTCCTGGGTTCAACCCCCGGTAAAGGCGAAAACATAAAACGCCAGCACCACGTCTTTTTTGCCGCGAAAATCGCTCAGCGAGACCTTTTTCAGGTCGTGCCCGTCAAAGGCCAGCAGGGTGAAATTGGGCGCCATGTCGCCCACCTTAAGCTTCATTGGCGGCTCGGCTTTAGCCGGGCTCTTCTTGCCCGCCGCCCAGGCGCTCTGAGAAAGCAGCGGCGCCAGCAGGCCGCAGGCCAGCAAAAACATCATCACCCACTGCAACCGCTTGTTGCGCATCATGTTCCTCCCCACATGCGGGCTCTAAGCCTATTCCCAAAAAGGGACGCGGTCAATTCGGCCGCTCCTCACTTGCCTGCCTCCCGAGTTGCCAGTAGAGTCACGGCAGGCAACAATTAGAAGAGAATATGCGGGCGGCGGTTACGTCTTTTTCTCGCCGTCCACTCCTGGTAACCGGCAATGCCGCCACGTCGCTGAGAGCGTACCCATTTTTCGCCATGAGCCTGAATACCATTAACGAGATTTTCTTCGCCGTGGTCGAGCGCAACTCCGACCAGGTGATGATGTACAAGCAGACGGACAAGTGGAGCTCCATTTCGTCTCATGAGCTCTACCGTGAGGTTCTGGGGGTGGCGCGCTCTCTGGAAAAGTGGGGCATCCGCCAGGGCGACCGGGTGGCCATTCTCAGCGAAAACCGTCCGGAATGGGCGGTGGCTGACTTTGCCACGCAATTGCTGGGCGCGATTACGGTGCCCATCTACGGTACTTTGACTCCCGAGCAGACCGCCTTCATCCTCCAGGATTCCGGGGCTCGCGTAATTTTTCTTTCCACTGCCGCGCAACTACAGAAGTTTTTGGCCGCCAGGGCTCAGACCAGGGTGGAAAATGCGGTCATCATGGATCAGGTGGAAACGCCTGATGCCGTGCCCATGCATCGCCTGATGCACGGCGGCCCCGCTGGACGCGACCCCGAACTGGACGCCCGCGCCCGCGGCATCGGCCCGGCCGACCTGGCCACCATTATTTACACTTCCGGAACCACCGGCGTGCCCAAGGGCGCCATGCTTACACACGGCAATCTGGCCTGCAATGTGGAATATTCCCTGCACGAAGTTCCCGTGCTGCCTGGCGATGTAGGTATTTCTTTTCTGCCCCTGGCACACGTAACCGCCCGCCACGTGGACTATGCCTGGCTCTACCGCGGCGTCACCGTCGCTTATTGCCCGGCTATCGAACAACTCCCCTCCACTCTGCAGGAAGTGCGGCCCACCACCTTTGTGGGTGTTCCTCGGGTGTACGAAAAGATGTATGCCCAGGTGCAGCTCAAGGTCCAGAGCGGGTTCAAGCGAGCCCTGTACAACTGGGCCATGCAGGTGGGCCACGCCCACCGGGCTGAAACCCTGGAGCAGAAGCGCCCCACTTCCCTCTCCTGGCGGCTGGCGGACAAGCTCGTTTTCTCCAAGGTGCGCAATGGAATGGGCGGGCGGGTGCGCATTTATCTTTCTGGAGGCGCTCCCCTGGCGCGGCAGATGGGCGAATGGTTCGCCGATGTCGGCATTCGCATTGATGAAGGCTATGGCCTGACGGAAACCTCCCCCGTCATCGCGGTCAACACCCCCGCCCACCACAAGCTGGGCACAGTCGGCCGCCCGCTACCCAATGTCGAAGTTAGAATTGCCGATGACGGCGAAATCCTGGTGCGCGGCCCGTCGGTCTTCCAGGGCTATTGGAATCTGCCGGAGCAGACCAGGCAGGCCCTGGTGGACGGCTGGTTCCATACCGGCGACATCGGGAATCTCGACAACGACGGCTTCCTCAGCGTCACCGACCGCAAGAAGGATTTGCTCAAAACCTCGGGGGGCAAGTTCATTACTCCGCAGCCCATCGAAAAAGCTCTGCAGATGAGCCCCTGGGTGGCTGAAGCGGTGGTGCTGGGGGACCGGAGAAAGTTTCCTTCCGCCATCATCGCTCCCGATTTCCGCATGCTGGAGCCGTGGGCGCGCAGCAATGGCGTGCGCTTCAGCTCGCGCGAAGAGTTGGTGGCCAACGCCGCGGTTCGCGGGCTGTACGAGGGGGTAATTTCAGAAATCAACCAGAAGCTTGCCCGCTACGAGCAGATCAAGAAGTTTCTGCTGGTGGCGGAGGAATTTTCTGTGGCCAATGGCCTGCTCACGGCCAGCATGAAGCTGCGCCGCCGCCAGGTGGAAGAGCGCTATCGTCAACAGATTGACGCCCTCTACGCCGAGCCCGCCCCACCAATCCCGGTGGAGACGTAACCGTTCGCGTCTACTTCTTCTCTGCGCTGCCTCTTTTCGTCACTGATTCGGCCTAATCAACCCAGCTCATCCTCACCATGCGGCGCGAGCGCTGCCAGCTGCAGCTCTTCCGCCTGGAGTGCGGCAAGGTCAGGGAAAACCCCATTACCGTGGTGCATTTGTCGCGTCACGACATTCACTTACAATTCTGGTCCCAGGGAACGGCGAAGTCGGAACGCGGGACGGAACGGGCAGGGAGTCCAGTACAATGTTGCATTCAGGGAAATCAGACAACGCAGTATCCGCAGGCCATTCCGCTCATCGTCG
>DATGGJ010000706.1:0-3196 GCA_035308585.1 Terriglobales bacterium | reverse complement strand
GCCGAATTCCTGGGTCAGACGCACCCCTTCATGGCAGCGCGCGCACGTGGCCTGGGCCACCGACTGCGCCGATACCGTGGAACTGGGGTCTAGCGGCGCCTTGATAGAGTGAATGCCGTGGCAATCGGTGCACACCGGCGCCTGCCAGTTGCCCCGTGCGATCGCCGTCCCATGGATGCTCTGCGCGTAAGCCTTCTCCACGTTCCCGTGGCATTGCCCACAGGTGTTGGGTACGTTGAACTTGAAGATCGGCGACTTGGAGTCGCCGGCGGCGCGGATCTCGTGGCTGCCGTGGCAGTCGGTGCAGATGGCCGCTTTCTCCGAGCCCGCGGCCACCGCCCGCCCGTGTACGCTCTGCTGATAGGAGTAGAAACTTTCCGCGCTGTGCCCGCTGGCTTCCATGACGAATTTTTGTCCATGGCAGGCGCCGCAGGTGGCAGGGATGTTGGTGCGGTGTACGCGCGAAGCGGGGTCGCTGGCCGGCAGGAGTTCGTGCGGGCTGCCGTGGCAATCCACGCAGCGCGCCGCCCGCGTATCGCCTTTACGCAATGCCGCGGCGTGATAGCCGTTGTCGTAGGCGGTCTGCTGGTCGGCATGACAGGTGGCGCACTTGGGCGCGGCCGGCGTCGCCTCATGCGGCACCGCCTTGACGTCGCTGTGGCAATCGGTGCAGCCGAACACGCTGTGCGCCGAGGCCTGGAACTTCTTGTCGTCCACGTACAGGCTGACCTGCTTGCCCTTTTCCTCTTTGCTCAGGGTGTTATCGCCGTGGCAGGCAAGACAGTCGGCATTGCTCAGCTTCTGTCCCCAGGCAGCGCCGGCCATGAGAAGAACCACGGCGAACAAAGCCCAGACTGCGGGGTGCGAGCCACGACCGTCAGCGGCACGTTCGGCGCCAGGGACCATGGAACTGACCTCCTCCAGTCGGTCAGCCTTACCCTGTATTGTTGGCTGATGAGCACACCAAGGCGCAGTGAGTGGACTCACTCCCACCTGTGACCGGGATCACCACCGGCCGGGTAACAGCCACGGGGTGCTGCTGGTTCAACCGGCGGCGGGCAGAGAGGTTTTCTCCGCGTACTCGTAACCGGCGGAGGCGTAGGTGATGGCGCGATCGAAGAAGAGATCCAGTTGCTGCAGCAGTTCCAGCTCGCCATATACCTCGATGGTGCGATCCACACCGGCGTTTTTGAGCAGGAACGACCACAGGTTTTCCTTGGTCAGAATAATGGCGTAGGCGAGCTGGCTGAAGGGCACGCCTTGCGAAGCCCGGCGTCTTCCGATTTCGCGATAGCGCCGCTCGACTTCGCCTTCCGTCCGCTGCAACAGCCAATCGCCGAGGTCGCGGTAGATTTCATAGACCCGCAGCTTCAGATCCTGGGCCGGCACGAGCCCGCAAAACTCCCTGGTGCGCGCCGATTTCTGCACTTGTTGCGACAGGCTGTTGGCCAGCTCATCAGCGTGCCGTTCGATCAGGCGAACCAGGTGATAGGCGAGTAGCATGGCCGCGTTCCCCCAGTGGATGAAGGCATGAGATGCGCTGCAGCTGCGGCATCCCCTCCTGCCCCCACTCTCAGCCTAGCTGCTCCGGCTTCCCACTGGCAGTGAGTTAGCTCACCCTCCCGGGTGATGATTCGCCTCAGCCTGGGTCCAGAGTTCGTGCTCGGTATGATCCCGCGCCGGAGTCCATCTATGGCGGAGCTCCCCAGGCCTCTCGATGACGTTTACTGAGTGGACAGCCGGGCGTGGAGCAGATTGGTGTAACCTGACTGGCGCGGCGTTTGTGGCGGGTTCTGCTCTGGATTCGTGGTTTTTGCCCGGGGCGGAACTCAGCAGTTGAACTCCACGCATCCAATGCTTAGAGTATGAATGCTTAGAGTTATGAACCTGGACAAAACCATCGCCGAGATCGAGTGGCTGGAGCGCCTTTACTCCCTTCCGGATACCCGCCCCTTAGCCTTGACCGACCGCTACGCCGCCAACCAGAGGCACGACGAAATGTACGCTAATAATCCCTGGTTTCGGCTGTGGAAGCGTTACGGGATCTGAGCGCAATCTGCGCCTTCCGGCATCCCGGCGCACTCCCTGGCTTCGCTGAGCCTGCTGTGACTAT
Source organism: Terriglobales bacterium (assembly GCA_035308585.1). Taxonomy (GTDB): domain Bacteria; phylum Acidobacteriota; class Terriglobia; order Terriglobales; family Acidobacteriaceae; genus JAICWP01. Next base: position 1,083 of record DATGGJ010000706.1, on the reverse strand, counting down.
CCCTCCTGCATCTACATTTACCGAATCCCGCACGGCTGCCGCCGGCTTGGATTTGACAATCCCCTGCCCGCGTAGCACACTTTTTTGAACCCCGGTCAAAGGGCTTTGGCATCCCTCGGCGCAACTCCTCAAAGCCAATATGCCCAACAGGAGAAGGATTCGTGGACACCAGCCTGCCCACGTCGCAAGCCGTCCGGCCCCGAGTTCTGCTGGTCAACGACCCCAGTCGCGGCATCCTGGTAGCGGAGCAACTCACGCACCAGGGCTACGATGTCTTCTGGGCGCGCGACACCATGGAAGCCCGCTGGCTCTGGCTCCCCAATTTCTACCACCTGGTGCTGATCCGTTTACCCAAGGATGCCAACTCCGGCAATGGCTTCGTGCAGCGCATCCGCAAGGAGGCGCCGGGTCAGCGCATCGCCTTCTGGGAGGATTGGGCGGGCAGCAGCGAGGCGGATGGTCTCCAGAAGCGGCCCGTTACCTCCATAAGGTCGGTGGCGGCTTCCGTTCTTGGCCGGTTAAACCGGCGGCGCATGCCCGCCGCCACGGCCAAGGTTATCGAGATGCCTAAACGCTGACTTGCAACGTGTTCTTAACCACAGAGGACAGAGTCCGCGGGGTCAAAAAGACCGGCAATCAATCAGAAAAAACTCACTGACAGGTCACGAAGCGGCGCAAAGTCCAAAACCTTCTTAGATCCCAGCCGGCTGTTATGTTGTTGTCTTTGTGTTCTCCGTCTCCTCTGTGATTAAGGACTGGTTTTTCAGGCCGCCTTCTTCTGCAGCGGATGGCGGTTCGACCGATCCCGACATATCGTTTTGCCGGATATCCACTGGGAGTCCGAGAAGTTTCAAATTCTCATATTCGCAGCCTCGCGAAGATTTACAAAACCATATTCACCAGCACCCTGGAATGCGTAAGTTGCTGATCCTGCTCAGTTACTCGAGACGGTAGGGGAATTGCAATCATTCTGTGGCGAGCAAAACATGTCATCCATTCCCACTAACACATCGGCCTTAGGCGGAGTCACAACCCCGACCGCTTTTCGCCGCATACCCCGCAAAGTGCAGAATCACCTGCGCA
>DATGGJ010000705.1:0-6123 GCA_035308585.1 Terriglobales bacterium | reverse complement strand
CAACTTCTGGACGGGGTGGAGGTGCTGGCGCGGGCCGGCGACGCCGAGGTCAGCGGTGTGGAATACGATTCCCGCCGCGTGCAGCCGGGGTGTCTGTTCCTGGCCATGCAGGGTGAGAGCAGCGACGGCAATAAATTTATTACCGCGGCAGTGGCTGCCGGTGCAGTGGCCGTGGTCAGCGATGCTCCCGATTTCGCTGCGCCGGCAGGCATTGCTGCCTGGGCCAAGGTGGCACATGGCCGGCGAGCGCTGGCCCGATTAAGCGCTAACTTTTACCACCGTCCGGCGGAGAAACTGACGCTTACCGGCATCACCGGCACCAACGGCAAGAGCACCACCGCGTTCCTGATCGAATCCATTTTGCAGGCGGCGGGACGAAGCTCGGCGCTGGTGGGGACCATCGAGTACCACGTGGCGGGCAAGGTTCTGCCGGCGCCGCACACCACACCGGAATCGCTGGAACTGAACCGGATGTTCGCGGAAGCGCGGCAAGCCGGCACCAGCGAAATAGTGATGGAAGTCTCATCCCATGCGCTGGCCCAGGAGCGCACCTTCGGCATTCCTTTCGACGTGGCCGCCTTTACCAATCTCACGCGCGATCACCTGGATTACCACCACACCTTCGAAGAGTATTTCGCGGCCAAGCAGAAGCTGTTCGAGGGCTGCGGCACGGATGCGCCACGGGTGGCGGTGCTGAATCTGGATGACGAATACGGCGCCCGCCTGGCGCCGCTGAGCAAAAAGAAGAAATCGCAAGTGGTGGGCTATGGGTTGGCGCGTGGCGAGTTCTGCGCCCGCGACATGGAGATTACCCCGCGGGGCACGCGTTTCCGCATGGTGACCCCCGTGGGCGACTTGCCCGTGTTTTCGCCTCTGATTGGCAAGGTGAACGTGTACAACGTGCTGGCGGCGTCGGCGGCCGCCTGGGCCCGAGGCTGCAACGGCGACGCCATCACCCGGGGAGTGGGCGCCCTGGCGCGCGTGCCGGGACGATTTGAGCTGGTGGACTGCGGCCAGCCTTTCACCGTGGTGGTGGACTACGCGCACACCGACGATGCGCTGCGCAACCTGACCGCACTGGCACGCGAGTTCGTCAGCCGCGGCCAGCATAAAGCGCGGGTGGTCACTCTGTTCGGGTGCGGCGGCGACCGTGACCGTGCCAAGCGCCCGCTGATGGGCGAAGCCGCCGGAGAAGGCAGCGACTTCGTGGTGCTAACCTCCGACAATCCGCGCAGCGAAGATCCGCTCACCATTATCAACGACGCGCTCACTGGACTGCAGCGCACCGAAACGCGCTACGTCACCGAGCCTGACCGCCGCAAAGCCATTCTGCTGGCGCTGGGCGAGGCGCGCGCCGGCGACATCGTGCTTTTGGCGGGCAAGGGCCATGAGAAGGTGCAGGTCACGCGCGCCGGTTCGGCGCCGTTTGACGACGTGGAAGTGGCGCGTGCCGCGCTGGTCACGCTGGGCTATTGCGAAGAGGCCAAGCCGGCTTCCAGGGCCGTGGGGAGCAAATCTTGAAACTGCCGCTGGCCCGCATCGCAGAATTTGTTTCCGGGGCGGGGAAATTTGACCAGGCGGCGGTCGCCCAAGGCTACTCCATTGATACGCGCACGCTGCGGCCGGGCGAGCTGTTTTTTGCGGTAAAGGGCGAGCGGCTGGACGGGCACGACTTTGTCGCCCAGGCCCTGGAGCGGGGCGCGGCAGCGGCGGTGGTGCGGGCTGACCGGCTGGTGGGTTTTCCTTCGCCAGCCCGCCTGATCGCCGTGGAAGACACGCTGGCGGCGCTGCAGAAGCTGGCTGCGGCCGTGCGCCGCGCCTGGGGCAAGCCAGTGGTAGGCATTACCGGCTCAGCGGGCAAGACCACCACCAAGGAAGCCATCGCCCACCTGCTGGCCACGCGCTTTCGGGTGCACAAGTCGGAAGGCAATTTGAACAACCACTTCGGGCTGCCGCTCATGCTGCTGCGGCTGGAGCCGGAGCACGACGTGGCCGTGATCGAGATGGGCATGTCGCACCTGGGCGAGATCCGCGAACTGGCCCGCATTGCCCAGCCGGAAATTGGGGTGGTGACCTGCGTCGCGCCCGTGCACCTGGAGTTTCTCAGTTCGGTGGCGGAGATTGCGCGGGCCAAGCACGAACTGGTGGAAGCGCTGCCGCCGGGCGGAACCGCGGTGCTCAACGCCGACGACGAATACGTCTCGCAATTTGGGCGCGATTTTTCCGGCAAGGTGGTGACCTTCGGAGTGCGGAATCCCGCCAGCGTACGGGCGGAGAGCATAGAGCTACACGGCGCTCAGGGTTCAGCTTTCGAGATTGTTGCCGGCGGCAGCCGCGAGCCCGCGGTCCTGCCCCTGGTGGGGGCGCATAACATTCCCAACGCTCTGGCGGCGGTGGCGGTGGCGCGGGAGCGGGGCATTCCACTGGTGGAGGCGGCAGCCGCGCTGGCCGGCCTGGCTCCGGCGGATAAACGCGGCCAGATTATCGAGGTGGGCGGAGCAACCGTCATCAATGATTGCTACAATTCGAATCCCAAAGCCCTCGATGCCATGGTGGATGCCCTGCTGGCCCTGCCGGCGCGGCGCCATATCGTGGTTGCGGGGGAGATGCTGGAGTTGGGCCCGACCGGCCCCGAACTGCACGCCGAGTGCGGCCGGCGCATGGCCAAGCGCGGCGTGACTGTACTGGTAGGAGTGAGGGGCGCGGCTGAGCACATGGTGGAAGGAGCGCGCAAAGCGGGGCTGCGGACGGAGTTCATAGCGGCCCCGGAGGACGCGGGCGAGTGGCTGGCCCGGGAAACGCGTCCCGGGGACGCGGTGCTGCTCAAGGCTTCCCGGGGAGTGCGGCTGGAAAAGGCTCTGGAACGCTGGCGGGAGCGGCTGGCGACAACGGTCGGGACCTTGCGCGCTGAAAAGTAGCGCCGGCGTCTCGACCGCAGCAAACATTGCTGGACCGCGGTCCCGCAGGGAGGACGATTGCTCTACTGGTTGCTGTACCTGAAACTGTTCCACTATTTTTCGCCCTTCCGCATCTTCCGTTTTTTGACCTTCCGCACCGCCTTTGCCAGCCTGACGGCGCTGTTCACGGGATTGATTATCGGCCCGCTGGTCATCAAGCGTCTGCGTGAATTTCAGATCGGGCAGTTCATCCGCGAGGAGGGCCCGCAGGCGCACCACAAGAAAGCCGGCACCCCCACCATGGGCGGAGTGCTGATTGCCATCTCCGTCGTTGTTCCCACGCTTTTATGGGCCGACCTGAGCAACAAATTCATCTGGGTGGTCGTGCTCTCCACCGTAGCTTTTGCCGGCATCGGCTTCGCTGACGATTACCTGAAGACGGTGCACCGCCGCAACCTGGGCCTGACCGGGCGCACCAAGCTGCTGCTGCAGATCACCACCAGCGTGCTCATCGCCATTTCCCTGATCGGGCTGCAAACCCAGGGCCTCTATTCCACCAAGCTGATCGTGCCCTTCGTGAAGACCTTCCGGCCTGACCTGGTAGTGGACCGCTGGATGGTGATTCCACACATGTGGCTGTTTTCCTTCTTGCCCTTCATTGGCTTTGTGGTGCTGGTGATTGTGGGCTCGAGCAACGCGGTGAACCTGACCGACGGACTGGACGGGTTGGCTATTGGCTGCACCATTATTGCGGCCGGCGCGCTGGCGGTGCTGACCTACATCAGCGGCCATGCTACCTTCGCCAACTACCTGGAACTGCAGCGCATGCCGCAGGTGGGCGAGTTGACCATCTTTTGCGGCGCCATGGTGGGCGGGGCCATCGGCTTTCTCTGGTACAACGCGCACCCGGCGGAAGTGTTTATGGGCGACGTTGGTTCGCTGGCACTGGGCGGCGCCATCGGGACGGTGGCGGTCATTATCAAGCAGGAGTTGCTGCTGCCGTTTATTGGCGGAATTTTCGTGGTGGAGGCGGTGTCGGTGATCCTGCAGGTAGCTTCGTACAAGCTGCGGCACAAGCGCATCTTCAAGATGGCGCCCCTGCACCATCACTTTGAGCTGCTGGGCTGGTCGGAGTCGAAGATTATTGTGCGCTTCTGGATCGCATCGCTGGTGTTTGCGCTTTTTGCTCTGACCACGCTGAAGCTGCGGTAGGGCTGGCGTGCATGGCACACTGTGGTAGCTGGTAGCTAGTAGTTGGTAGTTGGCCGAGGGTCGTTAGTCGTTGGTCCTTGGTCGTAAGCCTCAGTGATTGGCTTCAACGCCAACGGCCCCAGAGCTAGAACGTGGGAGCTAGGGGCTAGTAGCTAGCCAGCCAGTCAGCTAGACAGCTTTGAACCTGAAAGACCAACGCGTGCTGGTGGTGGGCCTGGGCAGGTCGGGCGTGGCCTCGGCGCTGTTCCTGAAGGCTCGGGGGGCGCGGGTTACCGTCTCCGACAGCAAGAGCCAGGACGAACTGCGCGGCGAGATTCCCAAGTTGCTCGACGCCGGCGTCACGGTGGAAACCGGAGGCCATGGGGAACGCACTTTTCGCGGCCAGGACCTGATCGTGGTCAGCCCCGGGGTGCCGGTGGACGTGCCGCTGCTGGAGCAGGCGCGCGCGCAGGGCATTCCGGTAATCGGCGAAATCGAACTGGCGGCGCGCTTTCTTAAGGGCCGCATCGTGGCCATCACGGGCTCCAACGGCAAGACCACCACCACCGCCCTCACGGGCGAGGTCCTCTCCATGGGCGGGTGGGAATCGCTGGTGGGCGGCAACATCGGAACTGCCGCGATCTCCCTCGTGGACGAAAGCACCGACGACAGCTATCTAGTGCTGGAGGTTTCCAGCTTTCAGCTTGAGACTGTCCAATCCTTCCATCCCCTTATCGCGGTCGTACTCAATATCACGCCCGATCACCTGGACCGGCACAACACGTTCCAGGCTTACGTGGACGCCAAGGCGCGTATTTTCGAGAACCAGACCAGCGAGGACTTTGCCGTTCTCAACGCTGACGATCCCACTTGCGTGGGTTTGTCTGGCCGGACCAAGGCGCGCAAGATCTGGTTCAGCCGCAAGCAGGAAGTGGAGACGGGAGCGTTCCTCCGCCATAGCAAGATCGTATGGCGGGATGGCGACGAGCGCGAGATCATGCCGGTGAGCGAAATCAAGCTCAAAGGCGCGCACAACCTGGAGAACGTGCTGGCGGCGGTGTGCGCGGGCATGCTGGTGCAGACGGAGCCCTCTCGCATTCGGCGCGCGGTGCAGGACTTCAAGGCTGTCGAGCACCGCCTGGAGTACGTGGCCACAGTGCGTGGGGTGGAGTTCTATGACGATTCCAAAGCCACGAACGTGGATGCCACTATCAAGGCGCTGGAGTCGTTTCCCGCCAACATCCACCTGATTCTCGGCGGCAAGGACAAGGGCAGCGACTACACCGTCCTCAAGCCCCTGCTGCAGGAGCGGGCGCGGCGGGTGTACACCATCGGGGCGGCGGCGGAGAAGATCGAATCGCACCTGGGGGGAATCGTGGAGGTGATGCGGGCGGGCACGCTGGAGGCGGCGGTGAAGCGCGCGGCGGCCTCGGCCCAGGCGGGAGACGTGGTGCTGCTGGCACCGGCCTGCGCCAGCTTCGACCAGTTCGAGAATTACGAGCACCGCGGGCGAGTCTTCAAGCAGACGGTGCAGGCATTGGCGGAGCAGGAGTAGGACGAGGAGACTGCGTAAAACCAATTCACCACAGAGACACAGGGAAAAGCAGGTTTCAAAGTTTCACAGGTTTCAAAGTTTCACATGTTTCAAGGTTTCGGTGCTGCCCTACGGGTCGTCAGACGGTATGTCAAATGAATGGTCGCAACTCGCAAGGCAACATTGGGTCATTGGCGGAATTCTCGTCTCATTGGTGTGGTTCTTTGCCGGTAAGCAGTCGCTCTCAAACGGAAAGCCTGACGCTGCCATATTCTGGCAGGCCATGGGAGCGGTGATCATAGGCATCCTCTGCGATTGGGCCATTGCGGAGAGGGAATGGCTCGGTGTCACCCTGGGGTTAGCCGTTCTCTGTGGAGAGGCGCGGTCAATCAGACGTACGTATATAAAATGGAAAACCTTGAAGCTCTGAAACCTCGGAATCCTTGAATCCTTGCAACCTTGAAACCTCGAAACCTCGAAACCTTGAAACCTTGAAACCTT
>DATGGJ010000704.1:0-3544 GCA_035308585.1 Terriglobales bacterium | reverse complement strand
GCCTACAGCGCGGAATTCGGGCGCGGCAACGGCGCCATCGTCAACGCCGTCATCAAATCGGGCACCAACCAGCTGCACGGCAGCGGCTGGGGCTTCCTGCGCAACAACGTGCTCGATGCGCGCAACTATTTCGACCCGGTTGGCCCGACTCCGCCGTATGAGCAATATCAGTTTGGCGGCACCCTGGGCGGCCCCGTCTATATTCCTCACGTTTACGACGGCCGCAACAAGACATTCTTCTTCGTGGATTACGAGGGCTTGCGCATCCACCAGGCAGACACGCAGACCCTGCTGGTGCCCACCGCCAGCCAAATCGCGGGCAATTTTGCCAGCGCGCTGGACACCAGCACGGCCACCGGGGTGGACTGCAATGGCCGGCCCACCTACGGCGGCGAGCTATTCGACACCCGCCTGACCCAGCTCAGCGCAGCCAGCCCCACTGGGTTGTGTGGCGTTCCCATCGGCGGCTATGGCGCCAATGGTCTTCCCACAAACGTCATTCCAGCCGGCAAGATTGATCCCCTGGCCGCCAAGCTGGCCGCCCTCTTCCCGGGTCCAAACGTGTCCGGCAACTCCGCCTTCAACTACATCGCCAATCCGGTGGAAAACACCCATCGTTCCAATTTCGATACCAGAATTGACCAGAAGTTCTCCGATAAGGACAACTCCTTCATCCGCTTCAGCTACGAAGATCAGCCGCGCATCATTCCTTCGCCCTTCGGAAACAGCATCGCCGATGGTGGTGGCTTCTTCAGCGGCATTGAGGACAACTCCTACCGCAGCGTGGCGCTGAGTGAAACCCACGTCTTCAGGCCTACCCTGGTGAACGAGTTCCGCTTCGGCTACAACCGTATCAACACACACCGCTTCCAGTTCAATTACAACACCGACGTCTCCGGCGAGGTCGGTTTCCCCGGCGTGCCCTTTACCCCCATCAACGGCGGCCTGCCGCAACTCACTTTCGGCGACGGCAGCGCCCCCACCCTGGGCAGCCCTACTTTTCTGCCCTCAGTGGAACTGCAGAACACCTACGTGCTCTCTGACAACCTGACCTGGGTGAAGGGCAGGCATACGGTGAAATTCGGCACCGAAATACGGCGCGAAGAGTTCACCATCTTCCAGCCTGCGGAATCGCGCGGTACGGAAGACTTTGGCACCGGCTTTACCGATAATCCCGCCAATCCCGGCACCGGCGGCCTGGGCTTGGCCTCCTTCCTGATCGGATTGGCCGACGGGGGCGCCATCAACAACCTGCACAACGTGGACTACCACCGGCCGATTTATTCCTTTTACACGCAGGATGACTGGAGAGTGACCCAGAAGCTGACCCTCAACCTCGGCCTGCGCTACGAACTGTTCACGACGGTAAAGGAACGACACAACGAGCAGGGCACGTTCGACCTCACCGACCCCGCGACTCCCACCATTATTGTGCCCAAAGGCCAGACCATGACGCTGACCCCCACCCTGGCGTCACAAATCCGGCTTTCGCCCACGGGCAGCAGCGGCCTGGTTCCAGTCGACACCAATAATTTCGCGCCGCGAATCGGCTTTGCTTACCAGTTAACGCCCAACACTGTGGTGCGCGGTGGCTACGGCATCTTCTACGGCGGCCAGGAGAACGGCCCCTATTCCAATCCCAGCCCGGGATTTAATCCGCCGTTCTTCATTACCCAGTCCTTCAATGGTCCCTGCGGCGCGGCCTCAGCCAATCCGGCGTTGTTTGCCTCCGGAAACGATTGCGCCGTGCCCGGCATCAGCAATCAACCGGGTGGAATACCGGGTTCGGCCGGCATTTTCGTGGGTTTTCCTGCGACCGCGCTGACTGATCCCAATACTCCCACGTTGTTCACCGTGGACCCGCGCCTGGTCACGCCCTATATGCAGCAATGGAACTTCGGCATCGAGCGGCAATTGGGCGGAGACACCATGCTGCAGATCACCTATGCCGGTTCCAAGGGCAATAAGCTGTTCACTTTCTATAACGGTAACCAGGCTAACCCCTCCCCCAACCCCAATGCGGCGTTCGCTCCCCGGCGACCAGTGCCGCTGATTGATACAGGCATCAACCTGTTTGCCTCTGATGGCGGTTCCAAGTACAACTCCCTGCAGACCCGCCTGGAGAAACGCTTCACGCATGGCTTCTCGCTGTTAGCCAGCTACACCTACTCCAATGCAGAGGACAACGCCTCCAACGCCAACCTGGGCTCGCAGAACAACGACGGCTTCCGCTGGTTCAAGCACCCGGAATGGGAATGGGGCCACGCCTCCTTCGATGTGCGCCACCGCTTCACCCTCAGCTACATCTACCAGTTGCCTATTGGCCACGGCCAGCGCTTCCTCAGCGGGGCTAGCGGAGCCGTGGACCAGATTCTCGGTGGCTGGCAAGTGGCGGGCATCACCACCATTTCCTCCGGCAACTGGTACAGCCCGAACGACGGCAATGCAACGTTTTCGAACTCCGATGGCTTCCCGCAGTATCCCGACGTGGTGGCCAATCCCAACAGCAGCCAGCATTGCCTGCCGGGCACATTCTTTAACACCTGCGCCTTCGTGGACCCGCCGGAGGGCTCCTTCGGCAATGCCGCGCGCAACTCCATTCTGGGGCCGGGTTTCCAGACCTGGGACGCTTCCATCTTCAAGACCTTTTCGGTTACCGAGCGTGCCAAGCTGGAATTCCGCAGCGAGTTCTTCAACTTCCCCAACCACACCAACTTCCTGCTGTCGAAGTCGGGGCCGCAGGAGAGCAACAACTCCACCGTGCTGGGAGCCTCCCAGTTCGGCTTCCTGACCGCGGCGCGGCCGCCCCGGCAGATTCAGTTCGCGCTCAAGTTGAGCTTCTAACCGCTGTTTGAACTCTTTCTCCGGCCGAACCTCTAACCAGGTTCGGCCTTGGTTTGTGGCGCGTGCGCCCTCGCCCGCGAATGGCGTTTACCGGGCCCAGATCTCTCCCTGTCCGGTGGAAACGCCATGTTTCCCCAGCCTTGTACAATCCTCCTGCATGCCCACCACCGTTCGGTCGTTTGCCAAAATAAATATCGGGTTGTGCATAGGGGCGCGGCGGCCCGACGGTTTTCACGAACTGCGCACCGTGTACCAGACCATTGGCTTGCATGACCGCGTCACGGTCGCCGTGGGCAGCGGCGCCGGCGTCGAACTGCGCTGCAATATCGCTGGAGTGCCCCTGGATAGTACGAATACCTGCTGGCGCATGGCTGAGCTGGTAATGGCGCGGCTGGGGAGAAGCGGGCGAGTGCGCATTGCAATCGAGAAGGAGTTGCCGGTCCAGGGCGGTGTGGGCGGCGCTTCGTCCAACGCGGTGGCTAGCCTGCTGGCCCTGGAGCGCGAGCTGCAGCTTGAATTGCCCCTGCCCGAGAAATTTCGCCTGGCTGCCGAAGTGGGCTCCGACCTGCCCCTGTTCCTGATTGGCGGAACGGTGCTGGGAGTGGGCCGGGGGGAGGAGGTCTATCCACTTCCTGAATTGCCGCCCACCGCGTGCGTGCTGGCCACGCCCGGCATCCCCGTCTCCACCCCGCAGGCGTTT
>DATGGJ010000703.1:0-7085 GCA_035308585.1 Terriglobales bacterium | reverse complement strand
GTGAATGCCCAGGGCCGACCACAGCCCGAACTGGGACTGGGTGAGATGAAGCGCCAGTCCAATGGCGGGGAACAGGAACAGGGCGATGGAGTTCAATACAAACACCGTGCCCAGCGAAACCGCCATCTGTTCGTCGCTGGCATCGGTAACGGGCCCCACTGCTGCAATGGCGCTGCCGCCGCAGATTGCGGTGCCGGTACTGATCAGCATGGAGGTTACGCCGTCCACCTTCAGGAAGCGGCCCAAGGCCAATCCAGCCATCATCACCAGCGTGATGCTCACCGCGGTGTAAAGAAAGCCGGTTCGCCCGGCATGAACCACTTCATGCAGGTTCATCCCGAAGCCCAGCCCCACCACCGAGGCCTGCAACAGGAAAACAGAGAGTGTTTTGGCGTCCCCTTGATAGGGATGGGTGAAGCACAGCCCGTACAGAAGTCCGGCCAGAAGGGCCAACGGCGGAGATACGAGACCGCTGGCGGCGATTATCAAGCCCGCAAAAAACAGGTTTTTTGAGTTCATTTGTTCAGGAGTGTTCTTGAAGTGGGGCGTTCTTTCTCAGGCAGCCGATTTGGTTGGATTACCTTACCTTGATTTACCTGAAGACGCGCCTTGCGCCTCGCGTCCTATTTTGTACCACAGAAAAGGCCGGCGATACCAAAAGTGTAGGGCGTCCAGGTGGCTTCGCGAAAGCCGGCGGCGCGCATGCGTTCCAGCATCTCCTGCGGCGGGGGAAATCGTTCTACAGACGCGGGCAGATACTGGTACGGCCCTTTCACTCCGGAAATGACGGTGCCGAGTTTGGGCAGCACGCGGCGGAAATAGAAGCGGTATACCGTCCCCAGCAGCCCCCGCGGTTCACCGAAATCGAGAATCCCAACCTTGCCGCCCGGACGCAGCACGCGCGCCATCTCGCGCAGGCCGGCGTCGTAGTCGGCCAGGTTGCGAAAGCCGAATGCCGCCGTCACCAGGTCGAAGCTGCTGTCGGCCAAAGGCAGGCGGAGCGCGTCGGCCTCCATCCAGTGCAGCGGTATTGCCAGCGATTTTTGCGTCGCCCGCTGCAGCATGGGATGGGAAAAATCCGCGCCCAGGATGAGCGGCATGGCCGGGCCTGCGCGCCGCCGCAGGGCAAAAGCCATGTCTCCGGTTCCGCAGCACAGGTCGAGGACGCGGGCATCGTTGCGGGCCAGAACGCTTGTGAACGCCCGGGCTGTGCGCCGCCACCACAGGCGGTCCACGTTGAGCGAGAGCAGGTGGTTCAGCAGATCGTAGCGCGGCGCGATGGAGCTGAACATCTCGCGCACGGCGGCGGCTGCCGTTCGCGCATCGCGGGCGCCTTCCGGAGCAGCGCCCATGACCGCGGGTTTGGTGGTCTGGCTCAAGGCTGGCCTAGGCGCGGGAGAGATAACGTAGTTCTTCGATGGCCTGCACCACGGCGCCGTCGGGTACGTCGCTGACGATTTCCGCCGCGCCGATGCGGGTGGGGAGCACGTAATGAACCACGCCGTTGGTGGTCTTCTTGTCGGATTTCAGGCGGCGGAAAACGCGTTTGCCCCGTGGTTCCACCCGCGGCAGCGTGGCCAGCGCCAGCACGGTGGAGATGATGCGGCGGGCCGTGTCGGAGTCGGTCTTCTGCATGGCGGCGGCAATCATGGCCGAGGCCACCATGCCCCAGGCCACGGCCTCGCCGTGCAGGAAATGCTTGTAGCCGGTTTCGGCTTCCAGTGCGTGGCCGATGGTGTGGCCGAAGTTGAGCACGCGGCGCAGGTCGCCTTCCTTTTCGTCCACGGTGACGATGGCGGCCTTGCACTTCACGCTCTCCGTTATCAGCCACTCCAGCGCCGGAATGTCGCGCCGCAGGATGGGGTCGCGGCTCTCCTCCAGGCGGTTGAAAATTTCCGGACTGCTGATTACGCCGCACTTCAATGACTCGTAAAGCCCGGAACGGAATTCGCGTTCCGGCAGGGTGGTAAGCACATTGGGGTCGGTCAGTACGGCGCGCGGCTGGTGAAAGCGTCCAATCAGGTTCTTGCCGTCGCGCAGGTTGACCCCGGTTTTGCCGCCCACCGAGGCGTCCACTTGTGCCAGCAGGGTGGTGGGAATCTGCACGTAGTCAATGCCGCGCATGTAAATGGAGGCCAGGAACCCGGAGAGGTCGCCGACCACGCCGCCGCCAAAAGCGAGAATCACCGACTGGCGGTCGGCGCCCAGGGTCACCAGCTTGCGTCCCAGGCGCTCCACCGTGGAGAGGGTCTTGTGGGCTTCACCCTCCGGCATCTCCAGAATTTGCGCCTGCAGGCCAGCCTCGGCCAGCGAATTCATCAGCGGTTCAGCCCAGGCCTTTCGCACCGTGGGCACGGTGATTACGAAACAGCGCGCCGCGGAGGGCAGAATTTCGCGCAGCACCAAACCGGCGCGGCCCAGCAGCCCGGCTTCGATGTGCACATCGTAGGGCTGGGGCGGGATGGGGAGAGATACCTTAGCCACGTACCAATGATAGCGTAAGCCGCGCCCTATCACGGAATTGCCTTAGGCTGCGTGCTAACATCAGCCATTTATGAAACACCTCCCGGGGAAACAGAGTTCCTGGTGATCGGAGCCGGAGTAGCCGGGCTGCGGGCGGCAATCGCCCTGGCGGAGGCACGCCGCGGTGCCCATTACCGCACCGACTCTCCCGCTCACGACGACAAGCGTTTTCTCAACCACTCAGTGGTGCGCGGCGATTCCACTCGCTTCCAGTAAAAACCGAAATTAACCACCGAGGACACTGAGAACACAGAGCAATCGACAATTCCGGGGTGCTATTTCTCCAGGGCTTCAGCTTGCATCCCAAACCCGATATTTCTCAGCGGCATTGTGCATTCAGGTACCTCGGCGTCCTCTGTGGCTGTGATTGGGTTTACCGGCCAGAGAAGATTTTCCCAACCTGGGGCAAACTCTCGCCAGCAGCGCACCTCTAAGTGCTCTACGCGCCATGTTCGAATCTCCAGGAGGTTTGTCTGAATGCGAAAGACATTGTTTGTAACCACGATACTGCTCGCGCTGGCGGCTTGGGGCATGGCGCAGCAGGAACCTAGCTCTCAGAGTTCCCCGAGCACCAGTCAGGGAACGGCGAGCCAGGCTCCTAACACGCAGAGTTCCCCAAACAACGGACAGGGGACGCAATCGGCCGGCCAGAATAGCGTGCAAGGCTGCCTCGGAGGGTCGGGCAACAACTTCACAGTCACCGACAAGAGCGGCACCAGTTATCAGCTGCAACTTCCCGCGGGTGCCAATGCCTCAGCCCTGAAGCCGCACATCGGAGAAGAAGTCCGGGTTGAGGGCACGCCTTCCAACGCCTCGGGCTCCAATTCGGCGGCCGGCGCCTCCGCCAACCAGCCGACCATCAATGTGAAAAATATCTACCGGGTCTCCCCCACTTGCAGCGCAAAGTCGGGCGCTCCTCCCAAGCAGTAGCCTGCCGCAACTCCTGAGCCCAGCACTCCAGCAAAGTGCTGGGCCTTGTTTTTGCTGACCGCAGCTTCACTTCACGCAAGATCAAATGAAAACCACAGAGCACACGAGCGTCTTCATTCCTGTTTCTGCGGATGAAGGATGGAGGCCAACACTGAGATCGCCAGCACCGCGCCTACCACCGCCAGGGCGGCTTCGGTGGGAATGCGGTAGTAGTGTGATACCAGCATCTTTGCCCCAATGAACATCAGGATCAGCGCCAACCCGTAGTGCAGATAGTGAAACGCTTCCATCATTCCGGCCAAAGCAAAATACATGGAGCGCAGGCCGAGGATGGCGAACACGTTCGAAGTGTAAACAATGAACGTGTCAATGGTGATGGCCAGCACCGCGGGAATGGAATCGGCGGCAAACAGGATGTCGGTGGTCTCCACCACCAGCAGCACAATCAGCAGCGGCGTGGCGTAGAGGCCGTTCTCGCGCACCAGGAACTTGCTGCCCACAAAATCCGGCGTTACCGGCATCCACCGCCGGAACAGTCGCACCATGCGGTTTTCCGAGGGATGCACCTCCATTTCCTTGCTGCGGAAGAGCTTGGCCCCGGTGTAAACCAGGAAGCCGCCAAAAATGTAGACGATCCACTCGAAGCGCCGCATCAGGCCCACGCCCACCACGATGAAAATGCCGCGCATGATAAGCGCGCCCAGAATCCCCCAGAAAAGCACCTTGTGCTGCTGCCAGGCGGAAACGCGGAAGTAGCGGAAAATCAGCAGAAAAACAAACAGGTTGTCCACGCTAAGCGAGAGTTCGATCAGGTAGCCGGTGGTGAACTCCAGGGTGGCGGTGCGCCCGCGCCAGAAATAGACCAGCACCGCGAAGGCGGCGGCCAGACAGATCCACATGATGCTCCAGGCCATGGCTTCGCGGAATCTGATGGCGTGGGCGCGCCGGTGAAAGACCCCGAGGTCGAGGGCCAGCATCAGCAGCACAAAAACGTTGAAGACGATCCAGAAGAGCAGTTGGTGCAAGCGTGTCCTCGCCCGGCAAGCGTGTGCAGGGTCAGCGCATGCGGCCGCGCTGCCCGCTTTCCCACGCCGGCCATATTCCGTTCAGCTTCATGGTGTCTTCCAGATGCGTGTCGCGCAGCAACTTTTCGACATGGACGCGATCCTGACGGGTGCCAAAACGCACAGACGCATCGGCGATGCCCACCACCATGGCGGCTGCTTCGGCCACCTCCTGGCGCAAATTGGCCAGGTCCACCTTGTCGAAGGTGTCGGATATGGCGTGATAGTTCTGCATGTAATTGGCCGTGTCCTGGTTGGCCACCAGAGTGGGTACGCCCTCCAGTACAAAATCGAAGTTGTCGGTGCCCATGTCCGCGTCCTGAGTGACATCTTTGACGCCCATTGAGTTAAGAGGCGCCATCAGGGCACGAGTGGCGCCCGCCAGGTCGGTGCGGCCGCTCAGGGTGAAGCCGGTGACTCGTCCGCTGCCCGAATCGAAAATCACCGCCGCCAGCGCATTATCCAATTCCTCGCGGTGCTGGCGGGCGTAGGCTTCCGAGCCCAGCAGTCCTTCTTCTTCCCCGGAGAAAAGTACAAAGCGAATGCTGCGCCGGGGCCGCACCCCGGAAGCGCGGATGGCGCGCAGCGCGTCAATCACCATGGCCGCGTTGCAGCCGTTGTCGAGCGCGCCTGTGCCCAATTCCCAGGAGTCCAGGTGCGCCCCCAGCACCACGAACTGCTCGGGATGCTCGCTGCCGCGAATCTCGGCGACCACGTTGGCGGTGGTCAGGGGCCCGCCCACCTGGTTGAGAATTTCCAGGTTGGCGTAAACCTGTCGCCCGGAAGCCAGCAGCCGGGAAATGCGTAACCCTTCCTCGCGGGCCACGATGACCTGGGGAATGGGCTCCAGTTCTCCCGTCTGCGTGTCGGTGTGGCGGTAGAGCAGGTCGCGGTCGCGCTCCGCGATCCAGGCGATCGCTGCCGCTTTGCCGCGCAGCGCGCGTTCAATAATGGGCGGGACGCGGCTGTACTCCTCGTCCAGGTCCCCCCAGGTCTGGATGACTTTGCCGTGCACCAGCAGAATGCAACCGGCGAGGTTGCCGGCGCCCATAAAGTCGGTGGCGGTGCCCTCTTTCACATCCACGATCTGCGCGTGGCGCAAGGGCCGCAGCGGCGGCGCCCAGGCGACGGAGACGGCATGCAGGTTCAATTCCACCGGCGCTTTTACCGAGAACCCTGTCTTGCTCTCCGCCCAGGAGTGGGCAATCTGAAATTTTTCCGCGTGCACGTTCTCGCCGCCGGCGGCTCGGAAGGCTTCCTGTGCCCACGCGATCGCCTCTTCCATGGCGGGAGTGCCTGGAACCCGGCCGCCGATCTCGTCGGTAAGGTGCTGCAGATTGCTTTGCAGCGCAGAAGGTTTAAGTCCCTCGTGGATGACGCGCTCCACCTCCGCATTGCTGGCCGCAGGATTGGCTGCCAGCAGCGGCAGGCACAGGGCTGAAAGCCAGCCGCAGAAAACAAGTACAGAGCTTCGCCTGACACCCCGGGTCATTTTGCTCATCACCGCGCATTAGAAACGAAAAACCGGGCGCCGAAAAGGGCAAAGTAGCAGCAGAGGCCGGAGATGCATCCTACTTAGGGTGCAGGCGGCCTGAACGGGCTGCCCAGGAGGTCTCTATGCGTGCGCGCGCGCAGCTTCGCTCCCATCCCCTACACCCTATGCTGGTGGCGTTTCCCATTGGACTGTGGATTGCCAGTTTCGCTTTTGATGTAGCGGCTATGGCGGAAGGCGATCCCTCCCTCGCCGCGGCCGGATTCTATGCGGTGATCGGCGGCTGCGCCGGAGCTGTGCTGGCCGCCATTGCCGGAGCCACGGATTTGTTTGGCGTGGTGCCCTCGCGTTCCAGCGCCAAAAAACGCGGCTACATTCACGCCTTGCTGAATGTGGCCGCCCTGGTCCTGTTTGTCATCGTGGCCGCGCGCCGCGGCGGAGCCGGAGCCATGCCCGATGGCCTCTCCCTCTTGCTTTCCGCTATCGGCGTGATCCTGATCCTGTGCTCCGGCTGGCTGGGCGGAACCCTGGTCTACCGCAACCAGATTGGAGTGGACCACCGCTACGCCAACGCCGGCCAGTGGCGGGAGCGCAAGCTGGCGGGCTGGGACCAGCCAGTCTGTAACCAGAGCGAACTGGCCGACGGACAGATGATGCTGGCGGAAGTGAAAGGGCTCAAGGTGGTCATCGGGCGCTGTCCGGAGGGGATGGTTGCCTTCAGCGACCACTGCCCGCACAGGGGCGGACCCCTTTCCGACGGCGTCCTGGTGGGCTGCACGGTGCAGTGTCCCTGGCACGGTTCGCAGTTCGACATTCGCACCGGGCGCGTGGTCGCCGGCCCCGCCCAGATCAATGTTGAAACCTATCCTGTGGAAGTGCGCGGCGGCGAGGTGTTCGTCATGCCCAATCGCGCCCGGCCAGAAAAAAAGGAAGAAGCGGCATAAGCGTGGCAGCGGTTTTTGGCTCCCGCGGAGTCGGCGCGCAGCGGCCTTAAACGTCCAGGCCGATGGAGCGCATCAGCTCCAGCCCGTTGCTCTTGGTCACCACTCCGGGGCGCAATCTGTAATCGAAGCGAA
>DATGGJ010000702.1:0-6843 GCA_035308585.1 Terriglobales bacterium | reverse complement strand
GTGCTGGAGCAACACGTCAGCCGCCGCACCCGCTTCGCCGCAACCGCTTACTACTATCCTCTGCGGCAACTGATCGGCGAACAGACCGATCCGGTCACTCACAAGATGGTCTTTCAAAACAGCGGCTCGGTGGACATGCGTGGAGTGGAATTCGAGCTGGCCAAAACCTGGGCCGGAGGCATGGAGGCCAGTGTTCAATATAGCTTTCAGGATCTCAAAAACCGGCATGACGCGGCAGCGCTCTCCAATGTTCCCAAGCACCTGGCCGGCCTCAAGCTGAGCGTTCCCCTGCTGGGGAAGAAGCTGTTTGCCAGCACCGATGTGAATTTTGTGAGCCGCCGCGGAACTCTGGCGGGCAATTCCGTGCCCGCCTATTTCCTTCCCAATGTCACGCTTTTCAGCCAAAACCTGAAACAGCACTGGAAGGTCTCAGGCAGCCTCTATAACGCCTTCAACAGCATGTACGGCGATCCCGGCGCGCGGGAGCACCGGCAGGACATTCTGTGGCAGGACGGGCGGACGTTCCGCTTGAAAGCGAGCTACAGCTTCTAAGACCAAAATGACGGCTGCAGCACACTCGCAAAGCAAGCCAGCCCGAAGCTGGGCAAGCCAGCTACGACGGCTTCTCATGACGGCCGCGACGGCCCTGCTGCTTTGCTCTACCCTGCTCGGCTCCAGCCTAGCGGTCCAGGCCCAGATCTCCAGCAGCGAGGAATACCGGCTCAAGTTCGCTTTTCTCTACAACTTTGCCAGATTTGTGGACTGGCCGGCGGACGCCTTCTCCAGCCCGCAAGCGCCACTCAACATCTGCATCATCGGCAGGGACCCCTTCGACAGCGATTTGGAACAGGAGATAGCCGAACGGACCATAAGCGGCCATCCTTATGTGACCCGGACACTCCAGGCCAACGCCGACCTCGGCGCCTGCCACCTCATTTTCCTGCCCGCCGCGAGTGACAGTTCACTGCCCGCAATCCTCAGGCAGGTGGCGGCTTCGGGCGCGATTACGGTGGGAGAATCGGCGGGCTTTGCCAGCCGCGGCGGTACCGTGAACTTCGTGCTTGAAGGCACCCGGCTGCGCTTCGAGGTAAATCTCGAAGCCTCGCAGCGGGCGCGTTCCCGCATCAGCTCGCGCTTGCTGTCTCTGGCCAAAATCGTCAGGCAATAAGCCAGGCGCAGGAGCTTGCGTTTTCATGCTTTCCTCTGTTGTGTCTCTGTGCCTTTGTGGTGAAAGAAGTGGGTCTGCTCTTTGTTCGGTTCCCCTGCGGCGGCGCGCGCAGGCGCCGCCTCCCGGCAAATCGCTCAAAAAAGGAAACAACAGTATTACCCCCAAATCGGACTTGCCGGCAGCTATTCGGGTTGTATCCGCAGCCGTCCTCCCGATATAGTGTCCCAATTCGAAACTCAGCGGTTCCGTAAAACCACGGGAGAGTGCACGTGAAAGCGTTCATCTTTGGAATCATCGTCGCGGTGGTCGCGATTGCGGCTGGACTTTACTTCTATTTCGCTACCGGCATGGCGCCGGTAGCAACCTCTGCCCAAGCTATGCCGTTTGAAAAAATGATGGCCAACAAAGCCCTCCATGCGCGCGTCGAAAAGGAGATGCCAAAGACCGTGCCCATCGCGGCCGACGAAGCCGCCTACGCCGCCGGAGCGCAGGTCTATCGCGACAATTGCGCCGTCTGCCATGGTTTGCCGTCACAGCCCAAGACCGCGATTGCCGCCGGCGAATACCCTGCCCCGCCGCAGTTATTCCAAGGAAAGGGCGTCACCGACGATCCTGCGGGCGAAACTTACTGGAAAGCGGAAAATGGCATTCGCTTGACCGGCATGCCGGCGTTTGGCAAGTCTCTGGCTACTACCCAGCTCTGGCAGGTCAGCCTTTTACTGGCCAATGCTGATAAGCTGCCGGCCAGCGTGCAACAGATTCTTGCCGCTCCTTTGCAACCGCCTCCGCCGCCGCAACCCGCTCCGGCGCCCGCGCGGACACCAAAACGTCGCAGCCGTCGCGGCTAAGCTGTAATCTTGACTGCACTCGATGGGGTGAGTGCTGAACGCTGATTGCTGAGCGCTATGCCGAAGTACATTTACGCTCTCATTCTCGCCTGCTTTTCCTGTTCGCTTGCCTCCGCACAGGCCGGTCAGTGGCTTACGTATGGCCACGACCCGCAGCGCTCCGGCGTTGCCGGCGATGAGCACGCCTTCACCCCGGCCAACGTTTCGCAAATGGGACTGGTGTGGAAAACGGTTGTTCCCAATCAGCCGCTGGCCATGAATGGCCTGACCGCTCCTCTTGTGGTCCGCGGCGTGATGACGCCCTCCGGCCCCAGAAACCTGGTGCTGGTGGCGGGAAGCTCGGACCACGTCTTCGCCCTGGACGCCGACACCGGCCAACTGGTCTGGAAGATTGATGTCCCCGCCCAGGCGCCCCGTCCCCGCGACTCCGACTGGCTCTGCCCTAACGCGCTGAACGATACGCCGGTGATTGACTCCGCCAAGGGCCGGCTTTTCGTCATCAGCAGTGATGGCCGCCTGCTCACCCTGGCCCTGGCGGATGGCGGCACGCTGATGCCGCCCGCCCGCTTTGTGCCTCCGTACTCCAAGATGTGGAGCCTGAACTATTCCGGCGGCGTGCTTTACACCAGCCTCTCGCAGGATTGCAATAACGTTCGCTCCGGCATTGTGGCCATGAATCCCGACGCCCCGGGCAAGCCGGTTATCTTCTTCGGCACCGCGGGGGCCTGCAGCAAATCGTTTTGCGGCGCCGGCATTTGGGGACGCGGCGGCCCCGCCGTGGACTTCGACGGCTTTGTCTACGGCGCCACCGGCGATGCTCCCTTTGATCCTGCCGCCAATATGTTCGGCGATACCGTGCTCAAGCTTTCGCCCGGCACCCTGGAGCTTGCCGGCTATTACACTCCGGCGGACTGGGACTATCTGACGCGCAAAGATCTCGACATGGGGAACACTACGCCGGCCATCTTCCGCTGGCGGAAGCACGTGCTGGCTGCTATCGGCGGCAAAGAGGGCGCAGTGTACCTGGTGGACACAGCAACCATGTCCGGCCCCCAGCACCGCATTGCCGACTATATTTCGCCGCGCTACACCAACCAGCAGCAGACTTTCGAGGCCAACGGCATCTGGGGCGCAATCAGCGTTTGGCGCGATTCCCAGGGAGAAACCTGGCTGTACGTGCCTTCCTGGGGTGAAACCACACAGGCGGCGCAGTTTCCCGAGAGTCATGGGCCGGTGAAGATGGGCAGCGTGATGGCTTTCAAGGTTGTGGCCGCCCGCGATGGCAGCCCTGCGTTGAGGCCGGCGTGGATTTCAGCCGATATCGCCGTACCCGATCCGGTGGCCATTGCCGGCGGCGTGGCCTTCGTTCTGGGCACCGGCGAAAATCCGCTGCAGGTGCAGAACGGCGACATTAGCAAGCTCCGCCACAATCGCGAAGACCTGAATAGCGGACATGCCATCCTCTACGCCCTTGATGCCCATACCGGACGCCAGCTTTGGTCGAGCGCCGACGACATGTCCGGCTGGACCCACTTCTCCGGGCTTGCGGTGGGCGACGGCAAGGTGTTCGCAACCACCCATGACGGTACGGTATACGCTTTTGCCGTGCGCCCCCTTGGGCCACCCGCGGCGAAGACCTGGACCTACGCTCCACCAGCCACGGAGAGTGCGGTGGCCGCTTCCGCCGCCGCACTTCCCGCCAACACTCCCACCGCGCCGCCACAGTGCGGCGAAACCGGCCAGGTGTTCGCCCAGCATTGCGCCCTGTGTCACGGAACCGATGGCAAGGGCATTACCTCGCGTCACACCCCCGACTTCACGGAGTCTTCCTGGCAGCAGTCTCGCACCGATAGCGAACTACTGGCCGCGGTCTCCAAGGGCACCGATAGCGGCATGCCTGCTTTTGGCGATCAACTCACACCGGCACAGATTGACGCCCTGGTTCACTGCATGATTCGTGGCTTTGCCCGCTCCGCCGGACGTTAACGATAGCCTCTGTTCCTCATTGGAACGGCAAGTGTTTCGCTGCGCTTGATTGCGCATTCTGGGAATTCTTGCCCTGACTCTGATTCTCGGGCTACACCCAGCGGAACCACTTCAGGGCCAGGGCAAACGAGATCACTCCCCAAATCGCCATGATGAGAATCCGCCCGCCCTGGGCGGTCAGCGGCGCGCCTTCCAGGATGGTGGCGCGCAGCGCGTCATTCAGCGCGGTCAGCGGCAGGGCCTTGATAAAAGGCTGCACCACCGCGGGAAAGCGTTCATAGGAGAAGAAGACACCGGAAAACACCCACATGGGCAACATCACCAGGTTAATGAGCCCGCTTACGCTTTCGATTTTTTCCGCGCGGCAGGCGGTCAGCAGGCCCACCCCGGCGAAGGAGAGCGCGCCCACCGTGCCCACCAACAAAATCGTGGCCAAGGACCCCAGGACCCGCATGTGGAAGACAAGCACGCCGAAACCCAGCAACAGTCCCACTTCGATCAGCATCAGCACCAGGCGGCTGCTGGTGAGCGCCAGCAGAAAATCGCTGCGCCGCATGGGGGTAGCCAGATACCGCTTGAGCAGCTTGCGTTGCCGCATCTCCACCAGGGCGAAACCGATGCCCCACATGGCTGCGTTCATCACATTCATGCCCAGCAGACCGGGGATGAGGAAATCAATGTAGCGCGCGCCCGGCTCGCTGGAAATTTTCGCCGAAGTGGACAGGGGATCGCGCCGCCCCGCCGCCGTCTGCAGCGCGTCGTCAATCTGATCGAGCGCCAGCACGCTTTCCGGGCGTGCCGGGTCATAGCGGTATTGGAAACTGCCGTCCGCCTTTGGCTCGATCACCAGCGCGTACTTACCCAGGCGGAAGCCCTTCAGCGCCAGCGCCTCGCTCAGTACATCGGCGTGAATGGCGGCATGTTGCGGCGACGCCTGCAGCAGGCTGAGCGCGCGCTGGGCCCCGGGTTCAGATACGATGGCGACCGGAGCCACATCGGCCGGCTTGTTGCGGAAGGCGATGCCCAAACCGAGCGCCAACAACAGCGGAAAAACGAAAACCCAGAAGATCACCTCCGGCTCCCGTCGCAGCTCGCGCATACGCGCCAGCAGCAGGTGCCCGTAACCGGCCCAGCGCCCATTCCGCCGGGAACGTCCGGGCAGCGAGGGTGCGGATTGCGGGGCAGGCTCTTGCGTCCGCACTTCAGGACTGGTTGTTCTTACAGTCTGCATGGCTTCCTTGCCCGATCAGCTTGGGCCAACTCCGAACCCCTGACACCCGACTCCCAACTCCCGGCTTTCAGTCTTCCCTCAAATGCCTGCCCGTCAAATGCACGAACACGTCTTCCAGGCTGGCCTGGCGGGTAGTGAGGTGAACCAGCTGCGAGCCCTGGCTCTCCACCGCCGCCAGCAGTGCCGGTATGGTCCGATGGGGCTCGCGCACATTGAGCAGCAGCATGCCATCGTCCTCATGCACTGAATCCACGCCCGGCAGCGTTCGCCACAACTCCTTCTGGTGCGCGCCATCGTTACCGCTGGTGGCGAATTCGACCACATGGTGACCACCCAGACGGGCGATCAGTTGCGCCGGCGTGCCCAGCGCGATGATTTGGCCGTGGTCCACAATGGCGATGCGGTCGCACAACCGCTCCGCCTCATCCATGTAATGGGTGGTGAGCAGCACCGTGCCCCCCCGACGCTGGAACGCGCGCACAATCTCCCACAGCTGCCGCCGGCTCTGCGGGTCAAGCCCGGTAGTGGGCTCGTCCAGGAAAAGAATCTGCGGATTCCCCACCAGCGCCGTGGCCACCGCCAGACGTTGCTTCTGCCCGCCGGATAGCTTCCCGACCCAGCTCTCTGCCTTCTCCGTCAGCTCCAGTTCCTGCATCACATCTCCGGCTGGACGCGGCTGGCGATAGAAGCTGGCGAAAAGCTCCAGCGTCTCCCGCACGCTCAGCTTTTCCGAGAAGCGCGTCTCCTGCAGCGAAATGCCCAGCAACTCGCGCAACTCCCGCTGGTGGGCCTGCCAGGTGCGGCCCAGGATGTTGACTTGGCCCGCTGTAGGCGCCAGCAAGCCTTCCAGAATCTCTATGGTCGTGGTTTTGCCGGCGCCGTTCGGACCCAGGAGCCCAAAACATTCCCCGGTCTGGATCTCCAAATCCAGGCCGCGCACGGCTTCTACTTTGCCGTCGTAAGTCTTGCGCAGACCCCGACACTCGATGGCGGCTGGCATCATGGAATCATACGCCAATCGTTCCGCCCCGGAAGAAGCCGGCTTGCCAAGCAAGCGCCGCTCACCGCAAGATGGTGAGCATGGCCGGCGCCCTGCTCAATGGAACTCTTACCTGCGTCAGCCAGTTGCGTGCCCAGCTGAGCGAGTGCAGCCAGAAATATGCCCAGGCCCGCCGCCTGGCTCATCAACTCAGCTATGGCGGGGTACCGGCCGTAGTTTTCGAAGCATCTGAAGACGGCCAGCACGGCAATTTCCTTTCCGCCAGCTATCGCGCCATTCTGAAGAATCCGGAATGGCGGCGCCGCCTGGCCAAGCCGCACTCGCAAAGCAAATCCCTGCCCCGCACCGGCCGCCGCTGGTGCGAACTGGATTCCTGCAACAGCTCCGACGCCCTGCTGATGAACGTTTTCTGCTATCCCGGAGTCGCTTCCGAACCTCAGGTGCTTCATCTGCTGGGGGCGGAAACCGATGGCCCTCCCCAATTCGGCTACAAGGCCCGCGTCCCCCTGATCCAGGGCAGGTTTGACCGCACGGAAGTGGACATGCGCCTGGGAAATCTGCTGGTCGAGGCCAAGCTCACGGAGGGTGATTTCCAACGCAAAGGCAAGGC
>DATGGJ010000701.1:0-2858 GCA_035308585.1 Terriglobales bacterium | reverse complement strand
CGGCGAGCCAAACGCAATGCGGGAATGGTTCTGCTCATGGTTGCCATCGCATAAACAGGGCATTATACGACCGGCACCGCCGCCGGCAGTTCACCCGGCCGCTCCTGCCCCGCCTCCAAAACACATATTCTTCCCTTTTCTCCCGCAGAGCCGCAGCCACGCCGGTCACACCCTATTGTGATGCGGAAAACCCCTTTCTCACCACCGAGGGCGCAGAGGGCACAGAGGAAAGAATTTCAAAAATCCCGACCACAAAGGCCACGAAGGTTCACGCAGGTAAAGGCCGAACGATGGTGCGCACCAGGCCAGATCATCCGCGTCTATCCGCGGCGAAGAAGTCCCTCTCTTGTCACAAGGAACCTTGACCCAGGCCACAACCGGGCGGTGACGCCGGTCACAGACAGGACGTGACGCCCTGCTGCATAACATCACATCAAGCTGTGACCCATTGGGCCCGCCTGCCCGCCCCGGTACCGCTGCCGCCGGCCAGGCGAATAAGGAGGCCGGTCATGCTCCGGCGCACGGACGTAATTGGCTTTGCGGGCCTCGCGATGCTGGTGGCGGGAGCGATTCTGTTCCTTACCGGCTCGGAAAGCGAATTGACCTGGGTTTACTGGATGACCGGGACCTGTATCTGGTTTGTCGGTTTTGGCGTATTGCTGGGCTGGCTTATCTGGCGCGCCGGAACGCTTTCAGAACGGCCGGCGGCCAGGTCCGTTGCCGGCCGCAAACAATAGGGCAAGAACCATGCACTGTTCACAACCTCAAGAGGAAGTAGCCGCGCCGGGAAGACGGCGCTTTCTAGGCATGCTGCTGGGCGGCGGCCTGTTTGCCTCCGCCGTTTCATTCTTCTATCCCGTGTTGCGCTATCTGGTGCCCCCCCGGGTCACCGACATGGGCGGGGACACGGTGGTGGCGGGCAAGGTGGGCGAACTGCGCCCCAACAGCGGCAAGATTTTCCGCTTCGGCAGCCGCCCCGGCCTGCTGCTGTTGGGGGCAGACGGCCAATACCGCGCTCTTTCCGCCACCTGCACCCACCTGAGCTGCACCGTGCAGTATCGCGGCGACCTGCGCCAGGTGTGGTGCGCCTGCCACAACGGCATGTACGACCTGGCCGGACGCAACCTATCCGGCCCGCCGCCCCGGCCGCTGGAGCAGTACGACGTCCACGTCCGCGGCGACGAAATCATCGTCAGCCGCCGGCGGGAGGCATAGATGCCGCCTCTGGCGCGTGTCCGCAACTGGCTCGATGAACGCTTCGGCTGGGACGAACTGCTGGCTCCCCTGCGCCACAAGACGGTGCCCATTCACCGCTACTCCTATTGGTATTTTCTCGGCGGCATCACGCTCTTCCTTTTCGGGGTTCAGGTTTGCACCGGCATTCTCCTTTTGCTTTACTACCGCCCCAGCGCCAACGAAGCCTTTGAGAGCGTGCAGTACATCATGACCCAGGTGCAGTTTGGCTGGCTGGTGCGCTCGGTCCACTCCTGGGCGGCCAACCTGATGATCTTCACCGCCTTCCTGCACATGTTCAGCGTGGTCTTTCTGCGCGCCTACCGCAAACCGCGGGAACTGACCTGGGTGAGCGGCATGCTGCTGCTGTTTTTGGCCATGGGCTTCGGCTTCAGCGGCTACCTGCTGCCCTGGAACACGCTGGCCTTTTTTGCCACCAAGGTGGGAACCGATATCGCCGGGCAGGTGCCTTTCGTGGGCCACCGGCTCATGGTTTTCCTGCGCGGCGGCGATGAGGTGACCGGGGCCACGCTCAGCCGCTTTTTCGGCTTCCATGTGGCCGTGCTCCCCGGGCTAACCACCCTGCTGGTCGGTCTCCACCTTTTGCTGATTCAGCGCTTCGGCATCAGCGTGCCCGCGCGCATCGAGCCGGAATGGCGGGCCCTGCCTCAGGAGAAGCGCGAGATGCGTTTCTTCCCCAATTTTGTCCTGCGCGAACTGATGGCCTGGTACATCGCGCTGGGCGTGCTGGGCGGGCTGGCCGCCTTCTCGCCCTGGGGCCTGGGCACCAAGGCCGACCCCTTTGCTCCCGCGCCCGCCGGCATCAAGCCGGAATGGTACTTCCTGTTCATGTTCCAGACTTTAAAAATGATTCCCGCCAAACTGGGCATACTGGATGGCGAGGTGGTGGGCATTCTGACCTTTTCCCTGGCCGGATTCATCTGGGTGCTGGTGCCCTTTCTGGACGGCACCAAGCGCAGCGAGCGCTTGATTACAGGAGCGGCCATGTTCGTGGTGGCTTACATGGGAATGATGACGGCATACGGTTATGTGGCGAAATAAGAGCCTCGGCGCGGTGCTGCTACTTACAACCGCAGTTGCGGTGGCGCAAGCGCAGCAACCCAACAGCTGCGTGGATTGCCACTCCGCGCTGGAGGGCGAACTGCACGTCACCCAGGAGCAGTTTGCCCAGGACATCCACGCGCAAAAAGGATTGACCTGCGCCAGTTGCCACGGCGGCGACCCCAGCAAAAGCGATGACAGCGCCATGAGCAAGGCCGCCGGATTCAAAGGCAGAATTGAGCGCGCCGCAATACCCAAGCTGTGCGGCTCCTGCCATTCCGATCCCGGGTTCATCCGCCAGTACAATCCCTCTTTGCGCACGGACCAGCTCAGCCAGTACCAGACCAGCGTGCACGGCAAGCGCCTGGCAGCGGGCGACAGCAAGGTGGCGGTGTGCACCGACTGCCACGGCGTGCACGACCTGCGTCCGGCCAGCGACACCCGCTCCAAGGTGCATCCCCTCAACATCGCCGCCACCTGCTCGCATTGCCATGCCGACGCGCAGTACATGGCTGCCTACAAAATTCCCACCAACCAGTACGCCGCCTATAAAACCAGCGTGC
>DATGGJ010000700.1:0-6847 GCA_035308585.1 Terriglobales bacterium | reverse complement strand
GAAGTGAACAGTGGCCGCGCAGGCGCCTTGCTGCTGGCCATGCGCTTGCGGGCGGCCAGCATGCCCCGGCCCAGGCTGCCGTGTTTAGCCTCCATTTCGGCGAAGCGCGGCAGCACCGCTCGCACACTGAGTCCCGAGGCTTCGCCGCCATAGACTCCGGAAAGCAGGGGATCGGCCAGCCGGTCCACCATCTCCGGGCCGTAATGGCGTTCCACCAGCGCGGCCACTGTTTCATCGGTCCCTGCCGGGCGCGGCGGATGGAACCACTCCTGGGCCATGCGGAACTTTGCCCCCAGAGAAAATAGCGGCGAGATGACCACGGGCAGAATTTTGGTGGGCACCATGAACATCAGCCCATCGGGGATGGGCACCAGGCGGCCTTTGACCAAAATGTACGTCTTGCGGTCGGCATCGTTGGAGCCGATCAACTGGCCGGCGATTCCCAGTTCGTGGCACAGCTCCGCCGCCCAGGGCTTCTCGGTCAGGAAGGAATCGGGGCCGGCCTCAATGAGGCAGCCGTCGGCATGTTGCGTAAGCAGCGAACCGCCCAGCCGAGGGGAGCTTTCGAACAGGATGTATTCCAGGGCAGCGCCCTGCCGCCGCTGCTCTTCCAGGTAGTACGCGGCGCTCAGCCCGGAAATGCCTCCACCGATAATGGCAATTCGTTTCATGTAGCAATGCCTTGTGGGATCTCGCGTGCCGAGCCGCTGAGTTTGCCCCTGGAAAGCTACTGCACTCTGATCTGCGCCGCCGCCTGGGGTGGTTCCGCTGCTGCCAGCCGCGACCGCGCCACATCCGCCAGCGCCGCGATCAGGGTGGGCGAGTCGTTCAGCGACTCGGCCCGCCACAGCCGCATGCCGTTCTTTTCCGCAAACTCGCGGAACATGATGTCCACGTCGTAGAGCACTTCCACGTGATCACAAAGGAAGCCGATGGGCTGAATGAAAACTCCGCCGTGACCTTTGGCCTTGAGCCGCAGGATTGTGTCTTCGACGGTCGGGCCCAGCCAGGAGCCGCCCGACATG
Source organism: Terriglobales bacterium (assembly GCA_035308585.1). Lineage (GTDB taxonomy): Bacteria > Acidobacteriota > Terriglobia > Terriglobales > Acidobacteriaceae > JAICWP01. The sequence continues at coordinate 5,822 of DATGGJ010000700.1, read as the reverse complement.
CCCTGGCTCTGAAACGCAAACGTCCAGTCATCAACCGTCAGCTTGGGCACTTCCCTGGCCACCAGTGCGGCCGTTTCCCGCGCCTGCTCCTCGTAGGGATCGCCCTCCGCGATCGTGCGCTGCGGAACGCTGTGCGCGGTGAAAATCACCGGCACTCGCGCACCCATCTCCCGGCAAGCGCGCTCCCAGCCGACGCGCAGCTTCTCCGCGAAGGCGCGCGCCAGCAGCGGATGGTCATGCCAGTTGTCAATGAACTCCACTGTGAAGGGCGGCGTCTCCTCCAGCACCGCCTTGCGGTAGAGGCCGACGCTGGTGCGCGAGTCGTGCGGCGCCAGGCAGATGGCGATGGCGCGCTGCACCCGCGCGGCGCCCATGGCGCGCACGGCGTCAGCGATAAACGGCTTCCAGTTGCGCATGCCCACGTACACCGGCAGATTGAGCTCGCGCGCCAATGCCTCCGCCTGCTTCATGGTGTATTCCGTGAGCGGCGAGCGCCCGATCAGGCTGTAGCGGTGCTTGATTTCTTCCACCACGCTGGGAGGCAGCGGGCGCCCTCCAGTCACTTTGAGCAGAAACTCAGGGACTTGGTCCACCGCCTCCGGCGTGCCGTGCGCCAGCAGCAGTACCGCCGTCTTTTCCGAGCCAGCGCTCAAAACTCCTCCACTATCGCGATACCGCCGCTGCTTTGGACGAATACTCATGCACAAACTTCGCCAGGTCGCGAACGTTCTCCACCGGAGTTTCCGGCAGAATGCCGTGGCCGAGATTAAAAATGTGGCCGGGACGCCCGGCGGCGCGCCGCAGCACATCCTCAGCGCGGGCCCGCAGGTCTTTCCAGTCAGCGAACAGCGCCACCGGATCGAGATTTCCCTGAACTGCGCCCTGGAACTCCAGGCTGGCCCAGGCGTCGTCCAGCGGGATGCGCCAGTCCACGCCGATCACCTCCGCGCCCGTCTCCTTCATGGCCGGCAGCAGCGTGGCTGTATCGGTGCCGAAGTAAATCACGGGCACACCCACGCGCTGCAGCTTGCGCACCAGTTCGGTGGTGCGCGGCAGCACGTAACGGCGGTAGTCATCGGGCGCGAGGCAGCCCACCCAGCTATCGAATACCTGGATCACGTCCGCCCCGGCGCGCGCCTGCTGTGCGGAGTATTCGCTGAGCACCGCCACCAGCTTGGCCATCAGCTGGTCCCAGGCTTGCGGCTGGCAGTACATCAGCTTTTTGGTTTCCACGTAGTTGCGCGAGCCGCCGCCCTCTATCATGTAGCTGGCCAGGGTGAAAGGAGCGCCGCAGAAACCAATCACCGGCAGCTTTTCTCCGAAGTGCCGAGCCACGCGCTGCACCGCTTCGGAGACATAGGCCAGTTCGCCCGCGCGGTCGGTGCGTAAACGCGCAATATCTTCCGCATGGCGCAGCGGCGCCTCGATTACCGGGCCCTCGCCGGCGGCGAAGTGAAACGACAGGCCCATGACCTCAAAGGGCAGCAGCAAGTCGGCGAAGATGATGGCGGCGTCCACGCCCAGAGCTTCGGCGGCGGTAATGGTCACCTCCGCCGCCAGTTCGGGCTTTTTGCAGATTTCCAGCAGGGAATGGTGCTTGCGCACGGCGCGATATTCCGCCATGTAGCGTCCGGCCTGGCGCATGAACCACACCGGCGTAAACGGCGCGGCTTGGGCTTTGCAAGCCCGCACAAAGGCAGAGTTGGGCGCCGACATGACTCTTCAATTTAGCATGGCCGCCCCCGGTTCCCGCTCCGGCCAGGCTGCTGCGGCGGGTTGTAAGGGCTTCAGGCCCGCGCCGGAGGCGTCCGGCTGAGCAGCCGGTACTCGAGAAACCTGGCCGCCAGGGCCGGGCTCAGGTCGGCCTGCTGGGGCTCCGCGATACGCACCACTTCTCCCCGGCACAGCACTTCGGCTCCGCCTATTCCCTCGATCTCGATGGGTAAAATCAGGTTGATTTCCAGTTCCGACCGCGGCTGCAGGGTCTGCTCGGCGTGAAACAGCACCCCGGAGCGGCTCACGTTTTCGGTGGTGCCCTGGCGCCAGCGGGCTTCTCCGGGCAGGCGATAGCGCAGGGGCAGGCGCACCGGCAAACGCGGCGCCCGGTCCTCCGCCCACAATTGCAACTGGCCCTTTTCCAGTTCGAACTCGCGGGGTTGCCGTTCCCGGCTCTCCAGCACGGCGCGCACTTTTTCGGTCAGCACCTGTTCGGTGAAGGGCTTCTGCAGGAACGCCAAACCCTTCTCCAGTTCGCCATTCTGGTGGACAGCCCGCTCCGTGTAGCCAGACATGTAGATTACGGGCGTACCGGGGCGGAGCCGGAGCAACCGCCGCGCCAGTTCACGCCCGTTCATGTCAGGCATGACGATGTCGGTGAGCAGCAGGTGAATCCTGCCGGTGTACTGGGCGACGATATCGAGCGCGGTGCGCCCGCCCTCCGCTTCCAGCACGGTGTACTGGTGTCGCTCCAGGAAGCGCCGCACCAGTTCGCGCAAGGTGGCCTCGTCTTCCACCAGAAGAATGGTTTCCTTGCCGCCGGCTACTTTCTTGCCCGGAACAGGCAGTTCAACCGGCAACTCCGGCTCGCTGACGCGCGGGAAATAGATTTTGAAAGTGCTGCCCTGCCCCGGCTCGCTGTAAACCCAGATGAACCCACCGCTCTGTTTGATGATGCCGTACACGGTGGAAAGTCCCAGGCCCGTGCCCTGGGGTCCTTTGGTGGTAAAGAAGGGCTCGAAGATGTGCGATTGCGTGTCTGCGTCCATGCCGCTGCCGGTGTCGGTGATGGCGAGCATTACGTACTCGCCCGCGGGCATGGAGGTGCGCTTCTGGGTGTAGCTCTCTTCCAGGGTGACGTTGGCGGTCTCCAGGATGATCTTCCCGCCCTGGGGCATGGCATCGCGCGCATTCACCGCGAGATTCAGGATCACTTGCGCCACTTGCCCCGGGTCGGCCTTGATGCGGCCCAGGTCCGCGCCGGGCACATTGACCACCTCAACGTCTTCGCCGATCAGGCGGGGCAGCATCTTCAAATTGTCGAGCACCAGCGCGTTCAGATCGAGCACCTTGGGCGAGAGCACCTGCTTGCGACTGAAGGCCAGCAGTTGGCGCGTCAGGGAGGCGGCGCGGTCGGCGGCCTTTTCGATCTCCGTGGCCGCTTTCCGCAGGGGCGACTCTCCTTTGAGTTCGTCCAGCAGCATCTGGGTGTAGCCGGAAATCACCATGAGCAGGTTGTTGAAATCGTGGGCAATACCGCCGGCCAGCCGCCCGATGGCCTCCATTTTTTGCGCCTGCCGGAACTGCTGTTCCAGAATGCGCCGCTCGGTAATGTCTTCCGCCACCAGTTCGTAGGAGCTGACCGCATCATCGGTCACCGGGCGGCCTGATAGCCGCACCACGATCGGGTTTCCCTGGCGATGTTTCCATTCCGCTTCCATGTCATGAAAATGCTGGTCGGATTCGAAATTCCGTTCCAGATCGTCGGAGCGGCGGCGGTCGGCATAGAGGTCGGCCAGCAGGTTGCGCCCCAGCAAATCCGAAGGCGAAACATAGCCCAGCATCAGCAGCAGTGCCGGGTTCACCTGCAGGATGGTGCCATCCCGCGCGCAACGGCAGATTCCTATGGGTGCGTTATGTACCAGGGACCGAAAATTTGACTCCGAATGCATTAATGCCTCCTGCAGCGAACGCAGCGCCGCATTGAACCAGCACACCAGTAGAGCCAGCAGCAGGAACAGAATCAGCTCGATGAACTGGGCGCGATGCACCGCCGGCAATTCATTGCTGGGATAGAAGAAAAGTATGCCCGCGAGCAGCGACAGGGCGGTCGCGAAGAGGCCTAACTTCCACCCGCCATACCAGGCGCTCACCATCACCGCCAGCGTGAACACCACCAGCCGGGTTTCGACGAAATTGGAAAGCAGAAGGGTTAAAGCCAGCGCCAGGCCGGTAATGGCGATCGCAAGCGCGATGCGCGCCGCCGCCGGTCGTTGCGGCGGGACACGGAGAGTGCGTTGGATGGGGATGTCCACACGCATGGAGCACCTGAAAGAATCCTAGTTCAGTTGAAGATTTCGGCCCACTTACCGAGGTGCAACGGGCAGTGGCCATAAGGACAAAGCGCAACCGGACCCAAGGCGTGAAACTTTTTTGGCAACCTTTTCATGGTGATGAACTCACGATTTTGGAATCGCCGCAGATGATGGCGCGTTGCATTACTCTGTTGGTTCCCCGGGCAAGCAACCAGTCGCGGTTGTGACCGCCGGCTGAGAGACATGATTGAACAGGAGGGGGGCGCTCCGCGGAGGGAGCGTCATGCGGCGGCCGGGTTAAAACTCGATGGTGATGAATCGCGCGGCGTGGGAACCGGTATTTTTGAACTGCCGCCGCCCCTGGTCCAGCCACTTCACCGCGCCGGGCGAAAGCGACAGCTGTGACTCGGAGCCGGAAGCTTGCTCGTCCTGCAATTGCAGAGTGGTCACCGCGACCAGCAGGCTGTCGTCACGATAGCTCGCGCCGGCAAATTTCTCACCCGGAGCCAGAGACACCCCCGCCAGGGTTGACCCGCCGATGGAAAGCGCCCAAAGTTGCGGCAAGTGCCGGGAAGAGCACCCGCAAATGCTCCGCTCCACCTCGCCGGAGCAGCCGCATTCCCCGGATTCCACGCCGTGCGACTTCAGTGCCACCAGGATGAAGCGCGACTTCACGCCGCTGTTGTTAGCCAACTCCTGCACGCTGAAGCTGCGCAGTACCCGCACCTCGCCCGTGTTCAACTGAACCTCCTGGCGCGCTCCCCTTGCCGGCACAATGGTGAGCGTGGAATCCTCCAGCGCAATCACGACCACGTCGTAGATGTTCTGCCGCAGCCGCACATGGGACTCCGGCGGCAAATCGAGGGCGAAAACCTCGACGATACGATTCGCCAGCAGCAGATCAAGCTTCCCCAACGCTGGCTCGCGTAGGGGAGCCAAGAGCAGAGCCATCAGGCACAAGGAAAACATTTGCCGACGGGGAGAGAGCACGCCAATGTGGCTATTGGCCATGGGAGCGCGAACCGGGGGCGCGGCAGATTGGGGCGCGCGTTGGGGTCCTCCCGTAAATAATAAGACGCTCGAGGCCGACGCGGGATAGCCGCCGCCTAAGCCCGCCCATAAATCGGCGGAGCTATGGTCCTTCCGCCGCAATCCCCATTGTCCAAGAGGACAATTGCGTGCCGGGCGCGCCTGAGGTCATCATAGGGGCGCGCCGTCCTGTGAGCCTCATGCGATTCCCTTTTACCATCGCAATTCCGGCCGTGCGCAGCGGTTGGACCGGGCTTAAGGACAGCGTCCAGACTCATCGCCTCTGCCCTTTTTGCGACCTGCCATGGATCTGCATCGCGGCTCTCGTCTACCTGGGTAAGAGCTGCCTCTTGCACCATCCTGAACCGTCAAGCGCCAGCTTTTTAGATGGGGAGCCGGAGCTGGTTTGCCATTGTCCGCACTGCGCGCACTCCCGTCATCCTGGGAAGGCAGCTTGATTCGCCTCTACCCTCGATGATGTGATTGCCACCTCTCAACTAGGTAGGGCCTTATGACTGGCCCGCCTTTTTCCTTAGTGCCCCAGGTGGTAGGGGTGTCCTTTCAGAATGGTGAATGCGCGGTAGAGCTGTTCCAGGAGCACTACGCGGGCCAGTTCATGGGGCAGAGTCATCCTGCCCAGCGAAAGCAGGAAGGGCGCGGTCTTTCGGGCCTGATCACTGAAGCCGTCGGCTGGGCCAACGGCGAAAAGCAGCGGCTGCTGGCTGCGGCTTTGTTGTTCATCCATGAAGCGGGCAAATTCTT
>DATGGJ010000699.1:0-2723 GCA_035308585.1 Terriglobales bacterium | reverse complement strand
TGCGGTCGAGCAGGCCGTCCAGGTGGAGGCGGTACTGCGCGAACTGGAGGCCGCCGGCAAGCCGCGCCTGCACGTGCTCAACAAAGTTGACCTGCTGCCCGCGGCCGAACGCGACGCTCTGCGCGACGATGCCGCCACCGTGCACGTTTCCGCGCTGAAGGGCATTGGCCTTACCACCCTGCTTGACCGCATTGACCAGATGCTGGTAGAGGATCCCATCAGCCGCGTGCGCCTGAAAGTGCCGCAGAGCGAAGGCAAGCTGCTTTCCGCCCTGGAAGCGCGTTCCCGCATCTTTTCCCGCCAGTACCGCGACGGCGTCGTGGAACTGGAAGCGGATGCGCCCGAATCGCTGCTGCGAAGGTTGAAAGGGTTTGTGGTGGAGTAAGGCCAGCCTTCAGCAATCAGCCAGAGCAATTAGAGCTCCAGGATTTTGCGGTCGAGCATTGCGATGCTGCCTGCTCGCTGGCTGAAGGCTGAAGGCTAGGTCTTGGCGTGCTGCTTCGCCTTGGCAATCAAGTCCAGCACCTGCTGTTTCTGCTGGTAGTTGGGATTGGTCTGGAGCAGCCGCTCCCAGGCCTGGACGGCTCCGGCGGGGTCCATCTTGCCCTGCCACTTTACCACTCCCATGTTGAACAGGGTGCCGGGATGGGTGGGATTGTTTTTCAGGGCCTGGTTAAATTCGGCGATGGCCTTATCGGCATTGCCGGTGTACCAGTAGGCGGTTCCCATGTCCGTGCGCACGTCGGAATTCTCCGGCCGCAGCTTCAGCGCGTGTTCGTAGTATTTGATGGAATCCGGGTAGAGCTTGGAGTCGTAGTAGAGGTTTCCCACCTTCACCAGGGTGTCGAAATCGCGCGGGTTCTGCTTCAGATTATCGAGCAGAGGCTGCGCCGCTTTTTGCACCATTTCCGACGTCTGCTGGGGGTTCAGCTCGCCGGCGCCCGGCGCAGTCATGCTGGCGGGAACTCCGGGCATGCCGGCGGGCGCTGCCGGCTCGGAGGTGGTTGCCGCGGTGGCGGTGGAGGGTACCGGGGCCGAGCCGCGGAACAAATATCCCAAAATCAATCCGAAACCGAGGCAGAAAACCGCCAGCACATAAGCCTGGGTGCTGCTCCAGGTTGGCCCCGACTGCGCGCGCGAAGGTTCCACTTGCTTGGGCATGATCAGTTTCCTTTCCCCATATTGGCGCCGGCAAGCGCCTTTTGCGGCGAACCCAGGTGAAACAGGCGCTGCACTGCCGCCGTCATCTGCTCCTGTTCCACCTTTTCTGGCATCTCCTTGAGCTCGCGGGCCAGCGATCCTGCGATGCGTTGGGTAATGCGCGACGTCACCGTGTGCAGGGTCTTGTCCTGCTCCTGACTGAATGGCCCGAACTCGTGGCAAAAGGAGTCCAGCTCTTGCCGGCAAAGCTCTTCCAGACGCTGGCGCAGGGCGACGATGGTGGGCACCACGCGCTCCGCCTGCAGCTTACGACGGAAATCGTGGGCCTCGAGGGCAACGATTTTTTGTCCTTCTTCCGCGGCTGCCTGGCGTTCTCCGGCGTTGTGCTTTACCACCTGTTCCAGGTCGTCCACGTCGTATAGAACGACTCCGGAAACGTGCCGCACGGCGGGATCAATGTCGCGGGGCACGGCGATATCCACCAGGCACAGCGGCCTGCCGCCGCGCTCGTGCACGATTCGCTCCGCCTCGTCTTTGGTGAGGATGATGTGCGGGCAACCGGTGGAGCTGATCACAATGTCCGCTTCCACCAGATGGGGCCAGCGGTCTTCAAAGGCCACCGGCACGCCGCCCAGCTTCTCGGCGATTTCAGCGGCATGCTCGAAGGTGCGGTTGATCACACGCACCTGCCGGGCGCCGTTATTGACCAGGTAGCGGGCGGAGAGTTCGCTCATCTTGCCCGCTCCCAGCAGCAGGACAATGCGGTCTTCCAGGGAACCGAAAATCTGTTTGGCCAGTTCCACCGCCGCATAGGGCACGGAAACCGCCGAGGCGCCGATGGCGGTCTCATTGCGCACCTGTTTGGAAACCGTCAGCGCCTTCTGCAGCACGGCATCGAGGAAGCGTCCGGTGGTGCCTACCTGCTGGGCCTGGCTCCAGGCCGCCTTGACCTGGCTGATGATCTGGGGCTCGCCGATAATCATGGAATCCAGGCTGGAGGCCACGCGGAAAATGTGCACCAGGGCCGCTTCGTCCAGGAGACGATAGAAATGCTGCCATTCGCACAGCTTCAGACCGTACTCGCGGGCCAGGTAGGACAGTATGGAGGTGGCGGCCGCGCTGGGCTCGCTCGACCACAGGATGAACTCGGTGCGGTTGCAGGTAGCCAGCACCACCACCTCGTCAATGCCCTCGGCATGGCTCAGTTCCACCAGGGCCTGGCAGCGTCGAGTCTCGTTGATGAAAAAGCGCTCGCGCACCGCCACCGGCGCCGTGCGGTGGTTCAGCCCGATTACCATCAGGTTGGGTTCCAAGGCAGCCCCCAAGGATCACCCTTGTCAGGGCATTCACACTGCCAAACAGCAGCCGGTAGGGAGCATGGGTTTCCCCCGAGTCTTTTCAGGAGTTTGGACCGGCAGCGGCGCTGTAAACAGGAGCGCACAAGGCGCTCGATTGCGGCATAAGACGCTGCGGCGGGTATTTTCCCCCGCTGCGCCCCTGGCATCCGTCGGGGCGGGAGAGCTATCTTATTCTCCGGCAGATACATAGTCCGGCCGCTGATT
>DATGGJ010000698.1:0-4599 GCA_035308585.1 Terriglobales bacterium | reverse complement strand
CCCTTTGCTATAATGAAACCCGACCTCACGATATTCTTTCGGCCAGTGCGGAAGTGGTGGAACTGGCAGACACACCATCTTGAGGGGGTGGCGCCGAAAGGCGTGGGGGTTCAAATCCCCCCTTCCGCACCATAGATTCAGCTTCGGCTTTTTCCCAAGTCGAGGAGGAAAGGTGGGCGCCTTGCGCCCTCGAGTCGTTTAACTCATGGTCACGCTGGTCACGCTGATTCACATTGTGGTTTGTTTCTTCATCATCATCGTGGTGCTGCTGCAGAGCGGCAACGCCGGCGATGTCGCTTCCGCCTTTGGCGGCATGGGCAGCCAGACCGCGTTCGGTCCGCGCGGTTCTTCCACTTTGCTGGGCAAGGCGACGACCTGGTCGGCGGTAATTTTCATGGTGACCTCGATCACGCTTTCGGTTTACGCGTCGCGCCACCGCAGCGGTTCGGTTTTGGAAGGGCTGAAGCCGTCGCAGAGCAAGAGCCAGCCGGTAAAGACGACGCCGCCGGTGACCAACCCGGCGCCCAAGCCCGCCCCTCAGAAATAAACGCCGCGCGCAGCCGGCAACCGGCACTCGCAGGCGCTTTCTATCTGGCCCAGGCCAAGCCGTCCACACCCTTGCCGGCGCCGATCAGCTTTACGTTCCAGTCACCGATGTGAATGGCAGCCACCTGATGGCTGCGGTCGCAGGAGGCGTACGCCACTTGGCCATCGGGGCGGACGAGGACCTCCTGCGGAGCCGCGGGCACGCTGATGGTTTTGACCACGCGCAGGTTGGCAAGATCCACGACGGCCACCGAATTGGCGTCGGGCAGGGCGACCAGAAGCCATTTTCCATCAGGAGTGGAGGCGCTGCCGTATCCGGTGGCGGGGAGGGCAAGCCAGCGGTCCACTTTATCGCTGGCAGCGTTGATGACAGCGAGGCGAGGCTTGGTGGTGTCGGAGGTGAAGACCCAGCGTCCGCTGGGCGAGACCGAGATGCGCTGCACGTGGGTAGCGACGGGGATGACGGTGAGGGTCTTGCGCGCCGCGAGATCGAGAACGGAGACAGTTCCCGGGCCCACGTTGGCGGTGTATCCGCGGCGGCCATCGGGACTGATGGCCAGCATGTGCGATTCGGGCTGGCCGGTGGGAACGCTGCCGACAATCTTGAGAGTTTTGGGGTCAATGACGGCGACGGATTTGTCGAGTTCAGTGGTGACGTAGAGGAGGCCGTCCCTGGGGCCGAAGACGGCACAATGGGGGCGCACCCCGCGACCGAAGTCAATGGTGTGCGACACGCGGCGGCTGGCCAGGTCAATCACGTCAATTTTGCGGCCATTGCTGCCGGGCAGGCCCACCCCGGAGTTGCCGTAGATGGGGACAAAAGCGCGGCTTCCGTCGGGCGAGACGGCGACCTCATGGCCGGTTACGCCGCCTTCGGGGATGATGGCGATCTGGCGTTCCGCATTCGGATCAACCAGGCCGAGGGTGTGCTCCCCCTTGTTGGCGACCAGTAAAAGACCCGGCGCGGAATTGGAATTCGCTGTTAAAGCAGGCATCCCGGAAACCAGAAGAATAGCAATCAGCGCAGCAAGGAAGCGAGCGACGGTCATAGGGCGGTCTCCTCTGGACTGGCGGCGGTCAGGCATCCTCGCTTATTTGCGGCACGCAGGGTTCCTGGACTCGCGCTTCCTCTCCCGCAAAGCGGGATCGGTCGCGCTCGCTCGGGATGACAGGCGTTGCCGGATGACAGAAGCTTAACGACGGGCGGATGACTGCGCCGCATAGTGTTTCGTGTCTCCTGTGCGCGAGTTATAGACGGCAAAGCTGCCATCGGGCCAGGCCGTCAATTCCAGATAATGGCCGGCGTCCGGACCGTCGAGGTTGGCGATATATGGCGCCGCCTGGTTGTGCGCCGGCCCGCCTTCATCGGAGAAATGCAATTGCCAAAGGTCCTGGAGGCCGGGCGATTTGCTGACAATCTCCCAGGTGGAAGGCGTGCCGCCTTTTTTGGCGCCGTTGTCCATGATGGAAACGCGGGGCGCGATGGCGTCCACCAGTTCGGGGCTGCTGCTTTGGGACCAGCCGTGGTGGGAGACGATGTAAATATCTACCTTGCCCAGTTTATTGATGGGGCACATCAGTTCGGCTTCCTTATCCTTGGTCAGGTCGCCCAGGTCGAGGATGCGCAGTTTGCCAAAGCTCAGAAGCGTGCCCAGTGAGCGGGCATTCTCGGTCTGGTCGGGCGGGTAGTGATCGGCACTTTTGCAGTAAGAGTTGTGGGCGCCGGCGCCGGGAAGGGGATGCGTGATGAGCGCGCCGTCGGCGCTGATGACGGTAGCGCGCAGTCCCTGGATGGGGAGGGTGTCGCCCGGCTTTTCAGTGAGATGCTTGTACTTCCCGCTGGCCAGCAGATGCTGGTAGGCATTCCAGCCTTCCTCAGTTTGCGCTTCCGTGGCTTCCCGGTTGGGGCCGTGGTCAATGAAGGCGCCGATGGGAATGCGCGCGGACAGTTGCGGAACTCCACCCACATGGTCAGTATGGAAGTGGGTGATGAGCACATAATCAATTTTGCTGATACCGGCCTTTTTGGCGGCGGCCACGATGCGCTCGGCATCGCGTCCGTTGTTGTCCGGCCATCCGGCATCAATGAGCAACGAGCTCTTAGCCGGAGTGACGAACAAGGTCGCCTGCCCGCCTTCCACATCCACAAAATAAATCTGCAAAGCCTTGCCCGCGGCGGCAGGCGCAGCCCAGGCCGGAGACAACAGGCAGAGAAGAAGCATGGCCAGGGCAAGGGTGAGCGGCGCAACGGAATGCGAAAAAACTTTCATCTTGAAGCGGGGGAACATGCCTGGCATAGGAGGAAACTCCGCGTCCAGCCTGCAAAGCGGACCGGGCCATAATCGGCGGAGCAGCGGTGCGGCGTCAAGTGCGGGGCGAGGCGGGATTACGTTTACCCGCCGGGCGTGGGTTATGATTCTGCCCACGGGAGCTCAGCTTGCCGGCAAAAAATCAAAGCACAACCACGAGAAAACTGCGCAGCCAGGAATGGTTTGGGCGGCAAGACCGGGACGGATTCATCTACCGCAGCTGGATGAAGAATCAGGGCTGGCCACACGATTTGTTTGAGGGCCGGCCGGTGATCGGAATCTGCAACACCTGGTCAGAGCTGACGCCCTGCAACGGTCACTTCCGGGAGCTGGCGGAATTTGTGAAACGAGGAGTGTGGGAGGCGGGAGGATTCCCCCTGGAGTTTCCCGTCATGTCTCTGGGAGAGACGCAACTGCGGCCCACGGCGATGCTGTTCCGCAACCTGGCCAGCATGGATGTGGAAGAGTCCATCCGCGGCAATCCCATGGATGGCGTGGTGCTGCTGATGGGCTGCGATAAGACCACTCCTTCCCTGCTGATGGGCGCGGCTTCCTGCGACCTGCCTACCGTCGGCGTGTCGGGCGGCCCCATGCTTTCGGGCAAATTCCGGGGCTGCGACCTGGGGTCCGGCACCGGCGTTTGGCAGATGTCGGAACAGGTGCGCTCCGGGCAGATGAGCCAGGAGGAGTTCTTCGCCGCCGAAAGCTGCATGCATCGCTCGCGCGGACACTGCATGACCATGGGAACGGCTTCCACCATGGCCAGCATGGTGGAGGCGCTGGGCATGAGCCTGCCGGGGAACGCGGCCATTCCGGCGGTGGACGCGCGGCGCAACACGCTGGCGCAGATGAGCGGGCGGCGCATTGTGCAGATGGTGAAGGATGACTTACGCATGTCGCAGATACTGACGCGGCAGGCGTTTGAGAACGCGATTCGCGCCAATGCCGCCATTGGCGGCTCCACCAATGCCGTCATCCACCTGCTGGCGCTGGCGGGACGAGTGGGCGTGCCGCTCTGCCTGGATGATTTTGACCGTCTCGGAAACGGAATGCCGTGCCTGGTGAATATTCAGCCTTCGGGCGCCTACCTGATGGAAGACTTCTTCTACGCCGGCGGTCTGCCCGCGGTGCTGCGCGAACTGGGCGAAGGCGGCGCGCTGCAACGGGACGCGCTGACCGCCAATGGGCAGTCCATCTGGGCGAACGTGAAGGATGCGCCTTGCTGGAACCGCAGCGTGGTCCACAATTTCAAAAAGCCTTTCAAAGAAAATGCCGGCATCGCGGTGCTGCGGGGCAGCCTGGCCCCGGATGGGGCGGTGATCAAGCTCTCCGCCGCCACCCCGCGGCTGCTGCAGCATCGGGGACGGGCGCTGGTGTTCGAGTCCATTGAAGATTTTTACGCGCGCATTAATGACGACGCGCTGCAGGTGGATGAAACCTCGGTGCTGGTGCTCAAAAACTGCGGTCCGCGCGGCTATCCCGGGATGGCGGAGGTGGGCAACATGCCGCTGCCGCCCAAGCTGTTGCGCCAGGGCGTGAATGACATGGTGCGGATTTCCGACGCGCGCATGAGCGGCACCGCTTACGGCACAGTGGTGCTGCATGCGTGTCCGGAGGCCGCGGCGGGGGGACCGCTGGCGCTGGTGGAAAGCGGGGACATGATCGTGCTCGACGCGGCCAAACGGCGGCTGGACCTGGAAGTGGATGAGAGCACGCTGGCGGCCCGGCGGGCGCGCTGGCAGGC
>DATGGJ010000697.1:0-2108 GCA_035308585.1 Terriglobales bacterium | reverse complement strand
GCCCTGGGCCTGGTGCGGCGGGAACACATTTACTACGCCAAGGCTTCGGGCGAGGGTAATCCGGTGATTTATGTGGGGGCCAAGACGGGCCGCGACGGCATCCACGGGGCCACTATGGCGAGCGAGGAGTTTAGCGAGGCCTCGGAAGCCAAGCGTCCCAACGTGCAGGTGGGCGACCCGTTCCTGGAGAAACTGCTGCTGGAGGCCTGCCTGGAGGCCATGGAAACCGGCGCGGTGGTAGGCATTCAGGACATGGGAGCGGCGGGCCTGACCTGCTCGACCTGCGAAATGGGTGGGCGCGGGCATGTGGGGCTGGAAATCGAACTGGACCGTGTGCCGCAGCGCGAAACCGGCATGAGCGCTTACGAAATCATGCTCAGCGAATCGCAGGAGCGCATGCTGCTGGTGGCCGCCAAGGGTCGCGAACAGGAAGTACTGCGCGTCTTCGAAAAATGGGGTCTGGACGCGGTGGTGGTGGGCCGAGTCATCAAGCAGGACACCATGCGGGTGCTGCAGCACGGCGAGGTGGTGGCCGAAATTCCCAATACCGCGTTAACGGACGAGGCTCCGGTCTACGCCCGCCCCATGGAGCGGTGGGAGCCGCCGGTCCCGCGCGAGATGCCCGAGCACATCCGGCTGGGCGAGGCGTCGGACCTTACCCCACACCTGCGGCGGCTTCTGGCCAGCTCCAACATCTGTTCCAAGCGCTGGGTGCACGAGCAGTACGACTCCATGGTGCAGGTGAACACGGTGGAGGGCCCGGGCAGCGGGGACGCGGGAGTGCTTCGGGTGAAAGGCACTAAGCGCGGGCTGGCCATGGCGCTGGATGGCAACGGACGGTGGTGCTACCTGGACCCTAAGCTGGGCGCCATGCATGCGGTGGCGGACGCGGCCCGCAACGTGGCGTGCAGCGGGGCTACGCCGGTGGCGGCCACCAACTGCCTGAACTTCGGCAACCCGGAAAAGCCGCAGATCATGTGGCAATTCGGCCAGGCGATTGACGGCATGACCCGCGCTTGCGAAGAACTGGAGGTCCCTATCACCGGAGGGAACGTCAGCTTTTATAACGAGACGCTGGGAGAGGCCATTTATCCCACACCCGTTCTAGGGGTGGTGGGCATCCTGGAGGATGTGGAACGCGCCGCCTGGCCGCACTTTCGCGAGCCAGGCCGGGCCTTGCTGCTGCTGTGCGGTTCCGAGCCAGGTGATGCGACCGACGCTGAGGCGGAGTTCGGCTCCTCTGAATACGCCCGGGAGATTCTGGGCGAGCTCTGGGGCTTCCCCCCGGCGCTGGAGCTGGAAAAAGAAGCGGTTCTGCAGAAGTGCCTGGTAGAGGCGATCCAGGCGGGACTGGCCGAGTCCGCGCACGACGTTTCCGAAGGCGGCCTGGCGGTAACCATAGCCGAATGCGGCTTCCGCAACCAGGTGGGCGCCCGGCTGGAACTGAATGGCGGCGAGCTGCCCCGCGAATGTTTGCTGTTCGGCGAAGATGCCAGCCGGGTAGTTGTCTCCTGCGACCCGCAACAGGTGCCGCGAATCAAAGAGGTAGCGAAAAAATACGGGGTCGCGGCGAACCTTATCGGGGCTACAATCGCTGACAATCTGGAAATCGCGGTGGACGGCAAGGCGGTGGTGTCGGTGCCGGTGCGGGAGCTGCGGGAAGCCTGGGCCACGGCCCTGGAGGGCGCCCTGCACACGGAAACCGAGGAGCGGCTGGTGCCGGCGGTGATCCAGAAAAGCTAGACTATTACCGCCGAGACGCTGAGTTCGCAGAGGTTCTTGGGATATGAAGAACGTTGGTGACGAAGCTGGCTTCGTCTTAGAGACGTGGCAAGCGACGTCTCTACCCCAGGTTACATTTGAGTGATGAGCCAGACTTAGCTGCGCGGCCCTGTGACCGCCGCGCCGCGCGATCAGAGGCCTAAACGCGGTTGGCTGAGGGATAAATGTCCAGCGGTTTTGACAAGTTTAACGACGAATGCGGCGTGGTCGCCATCTACGCTCACCCGGAGGCGGAGACGCTGGCCTACCTGGGGCTGCACGCGCTGCAGCACCGGGGGCAGGAGTCGGCCGGCATCGCCAGTTCCGACGGCGTGAACATTCGCGTG
>DATGGJ010000696.1:0-2334 GCA_035308585.1 Terriglobales bacterium | reverse complement strand
ATCCCTCATCTGGACTCGTATCCCGTTTAGATGCAGAGTAGCCGGCTGCGGTGACCGGGTTCTTCCCTCATTGTAAGCGAAGCCGGCGCCGCTCCGGATGGCAAACCAGGTGACCTTGGTACCTGGCTGGTTCCCGCCCACCCCGTAATTCTCCACACCTGGGAGCCCAAAAGCTTGTTCAAAAAGAACGGCCTTCCGCCGGGGAAGGCCGTTTGGTTTTCCTGGAACGGGTGATTACTGCTGCGGTTCCGAACCTTCAGGCGGCGGGCCGGCCTGGCCCTTGTTGTTCTGGCGCAGAATGCGGGCGCAGGGATCGCCACCCCGGTGGCGCATACCCCCCATGCCGCCACCCATTCCTTTACGATTGCCCCGCCGCTCCTGACGGCATTGTTTCACCGCGTCCTGCTGTTGCGGGGTCAATAGCCCATGAACTTGTTGTTCGGTCTGCTGAAAAGCTTGCCGGATCTGTTGCCGTTTTTGCTGCGCGCTCAAGGATGTGTTCTCGCAGATGCCCACCATTTGCTGGTGGGTGGTCTTGTGGATATCTTTGATTTTCTGCCACGTCTCGTCGGAGACACCGGCCTGCTTGAAACAGGGCGGCTCGGCGCCGCGTCGCCCCGCCTGGGGTCCGGGTGCTTGAGGCGCCGCATCCGGCGGCGGAGTGCTCTGCTGGTCTTGAGCCAGCAGCAACGCGGGCGTGAGAAGGATGACCATCAGGGCCGCAAGCAAACTTCCTTTACATTTGCGCATGCTTCTGCCTCCTGCTGTGTGTAACCCGAATTCTAATTGCAGAGTTGTTGTGGGGAAATGAAACATTTTGTAAAGGAGCAAAGGCGGGTAGTTAGTAGCCAGCAGCTGGCAGCGTGAAGCTGGTACCAGCTGGCACGGAAAACTCGTTTTACGTCGAGTATGATGCGGGCGATGGCCACTGTTCTAATCGCCACTTCCAATCCGGGTAAGCTGCGCGATTTTGCGGCGGCTGGAGCGGAGCATGGCATTGCCGTCGCCGCTTTGCCCCAGTTCTCTTCCCTGCCGCAGGTGCCCGAAGATCAGCCGACGTTTGAGGCCAATGCCCGCAAGAAGGCGGAAGCTTACAGCCGCTTTGCCTCCGGCATAGTGGTGCTGGCGGACGATTCCGGCCTGGAGGTGCGAGCGTTGCAGGGCGCGCCGGGCGTGCACTCCGCGCGCTATGCGGCGGCTTCGCCTCACGAAAATGCCAGCGATGCGGCTAATAACGCGCGGCTTCTAGCGGAGATGGAAGCGGTGCCCGAGGAGCAGCGCCAGGCGCAGTTCGTATGCGTGATTGTGGCCGCGCGGGACGGCGAAGCGCTGGCCAGTTTTCGCGGCGAAGCGCAAGGAACGATTCTCCACGCGCCGCGCGGCACAGGTGGTTTCGGTTACGATCCTTTGTTTTATTTTCCTGCGCTGGGCAAGACCTTTGCCGAACTTTCAGCAGCGGAGAAGGCGCGGGTGAGCCACCGCGGCCAGGCCTTTCGAAAATTTCTGGAGTGGTGGGAGAAGGTGGGGGTCAGGAGTCAGTAGTCCGGAGTTTCGCGAACACCAGGGTCCAAAGACTCGCCAACGTGAATTGAACGCCACGCTACAGAGATCCTTCGCCGCGCTCAGGATTTCGCCTGCGGACTCCCGCTGCGCTCACGCCCGCAAAACGGCTCAACCTTGACTCCGCTGCTCCCGGAAAAAGATAATAGAGAGTTTCGCGCCTTCATTCCCAAGTCTTAGGAGTAATCGTGGCAACGGCTGGCAGCACGGCCCCGGTTGCCGGGACCAAGGTTTCCGCAACAGTTCCCTCAGGAGTAGCTCCCCTGCGCGCCGGCCAGGGACATTCGTTTTTCTGGCGCCGGCTGCATTCGCTGAGCGGGATCTTCCCCATCGGCGCTTTTCTGGTCGAGCATTTTTTCTCCAACGCCTTCGCCACCAACGGCGCCGCCGCTTACAATGAAAACGTTCGCTTTCTCACCGGACTGCCCTTTGTTTTCTACCTTGAGCTTTTCTTTATCTGGATTCCCATTGCCTACCACGCCGGATACGGCTTTTACATCTGGTACCGGGGCGAGACCAACGTAGGCGATTATCCCTGGACCGGCAACTGGCTTTACACTACGCAGCGCTGGACGGGAGCCATCGCCTTCTTCTATATGGGCTGGCACGTCTGGTCCATGCGCTTCAACGGCGTGCACCTGCTGACCAATTCAGCCGCCGCATTCTGGAAGGTGCAAAACGAGTTTCATCATCCCTGGGCGGTGGCGTTTTACTTCGTGGGCATCATCGCGGCCTCCTGGCACTTCGGCTACGGCCTGTGGTTGTTTGCCGCCA
>DATGGJ010000695.1:0-9224 GCA_035308585.1 Terriglobales bacterium | reverse complement strand
ATCACGTGGCCGGCACCAGTTTCTTTGTTGCCTCGAACCTGGTGCTGAACGATCAACTGCAGCCCCACTCCGGCGGCTCCACTCTGCTGTGGCAGCACCTGTTCTGGTTCTTCGGACACCCGGAGGTGTACATCGCCATCGTGCCCGGAATGGGAGTTGTTTCCCATGTGCTGATCGCCAACATGCGGCGTCCCATGCTGAGCCACCGCGTGATCGTGTACTCGATGGGCGCTTTGGCGGTTCTCAGCTATATGGTGTACGGGCACCATATGTTCGTCAGCGGCATGAATCCGTTCTCGTCTCTGGCCTTTTCCTTCCCCACTCTGGTCATCACCATTCCTTCCACCATCCTGGTCCTGATTTGGATTGGCAGCCTCTATGGGTCCAAGCTGCGGATTAACAGTGCTTCGCTGTTCGCTCTGGGATTCATCTCCCTGTTCATAAGCGGCGGCGTGAGCGGCTTCTTCCTGGCCCAACCTTCCATTGACATCATGCTGCACGCCACCTACTTCGTGGTCGGGCACTTCCACCTGGTAATGGCGGTAGCCGCCATCTTCGGAATCTTTGCGGGCACCTACTTCTGGTTCCCCAAGGTCACCGGCAGAATGATGAATGAAACCCTGGGCAAGGTTCATTTCTGGCTGACGTTCGTGGGAGCGTACTGCATCTTCATGCCCTTCCACTATCTGGGGATCGCGGGCAACGTACGCCGCTACCAGGCGTTTGTAGATGACTACCTGGTAGGCCTGATTCCCCTGCATCGCTTCATTACCGTGGCCGCCCTGATTACCGGGGTGGTGCAGCTCATCTTCCTCTACAACCTGATCCACAGCGGCTTCCGGGGCGAAAAGGCTCCGCTGAATCCATGGCAGGCTACGTCGCTGGAGTGGAGTACGCCATCGTCGCCGCCGCCCTTTGACAACTTTGGCGGACGGCACGTGGTGGTGTATCACGATCCCTACCAGTACGGGATCGAAGGCGCAACCGACGATTACGTCATGCAGGACTCGCCCGCACAAATTCAGTCTGTGCGCGACGAAAAATAAGTAGGGGCTAACCCTGGGGAGTTGGTGATGGCGACCACAGTTGATAAACCAGCGGATCTGGAGCAGCGCGGCGACCACCTGCGCCGGGCCAGTTCCGGCAATGGCGGACACCGAGGCCTGGTTCCCGCAGAGGGCCGCTTGCCCTCGGTGGAAGACAGGTCGCCGGCGGCCAGCACCGGCATCTGGGTGGGGCTTACCGCGATCTCGATGACTTTTGCGGCCCTCACCAGCGCGCTGGTGGTCCGCCAGGGAGCCTCTACCGATTGGCAGCGCTTCACGCTGCCTTCCGTTTTGTACTTCGATACCTGTATTCTGCTGGCCAGCAGCATCACCCTGGAGCTATCGCGGCGACGTTTCGCCGCCGCGCTGGGCGGGTTGCGCGGCAGTGCGTCCGCCGCGGCCAGCTGGCTGTATCTCACCTTCGTACTGGGCATGGTGTTCGTGGCCGGCCAGTATGTGGCCTGGCTGCAGTTGCGCCACCAGGGAATGTACCTCTCCACAAATCCCAGCAGCTCCTTCTTTTACGTGCTCACGGCGGCGCACGCGCTGCACGTGCTGGGAGGGTTGGGTGGCCTGATCCTGGTGGTTTACAGGATGAGCAAATCAACCTTGCGCCGGAGCACGCTTGATATAGCTTCCCGCTACTGGCATTTCATGGATGTTCTGTGGATTTACCTGTTCCTGTTGTTGTGGTTCAAGATGTGATCCGCAGCGGTTGGAGGAATCATGAGCCAAGCTGACATGGCAATGCACACGGCGGTCATGACGGAGCCCGCATTTGCCGTTCCGGCAAGAAAGATGGCGATTTGGCTGTTCATCATCGCCGACGCGGCTACCTTTGCCGCTTGCCTGGTTGCCTATGGGTTTTTGCGCAACGGCACCCCGAACTGGCCGACCCCGTTCAAGTTTTCGCCGACCGTGGTCAATGCCATGGTGATGACCTTTATCCTGATCACCAGCAGCCTGACCATGCTGCTGGGGGTGCGTGCCGGCAAGGCTGGAGACAGAGCTTCCGCCTACCGTTTCACCATAATCACCGCCATCGCCGGCGTTCTTTTCGCGGTGCTGCACCTGCGGGAGTGGATGGGGATGATTCACGAGGGCGCCACGCTGTTCCATAATCCCTGGGGCACCGGGTTATTTGGCGCCTCCTTCTTCAGCATTACCGGCCTGCACCTTACCCACGTAGTGGGCGGCGTGGTGGCGTTGCTGGTGGTGGCAGCGCGCTACAAATCCGGCAGCCTCAATGCCGACCATCTCGAGGTTGTGGGTCTTTACTGGCACTTCGTGGACCTGGTTTGGATGTTCGTGGTCCCATTTGTTTACCTGTTGAACGTTGCTCGCTGAGAGTCGAAGGGGAAGGAACAAGAACATGGCGGATGCGCCCGATGTCCTAAGCACTGAGCCGGCGGCGGGGTACACGGATAGCGTCGGCAAATACATTGTTATTTATCTCTGCATTCTAGCTCTGGCGGCGGTCCAATTCGTCTTCGCCTACAGCGGGGTTCACAGCGGGGGGAGATTTGCCCGCATGTTCCTGGTGGCGCTGGCGGAAGGCGGCTTGGCCCTGCTGTTCTTCATGCACCTGTGGGCGGAAAAGCGGGGATTCCTTCTGTTCGTTCTGGTGTTCACGGGATTTGTGCTGGCAGCCATGCAATATGGCTGGACCGACAGCTACCGCATGGAACGCGGTGTTCCCAATGCCCAGATACAGGTTGACACGGCTCGTTAGCCGACCCAGGCAGGCGATATGCGGCGGTTCATGCGGTTGAGCAGTTTGCTTTTCGTTGCAGGTGGCGCGCTAGGTTCAGCGGCGCCGGCGTTCGCCCAAAGTTGCGCGCTTTGCTATACCCAGGCCGCGTCCTCAGGCGCGCGAATGATTCAGGCCCTGCAATCCGGGATTCTCATCCTGGTGATTCCCCCGACTCTGGGCTCTCTGGTGGTAATTGCCATCCTTTACCGCAAGCGCAACCATTTCTACGAGGCCGAGGCCAGGCCCGGGGCCTGAAGCAGCACCGGCAGATTGCGCTCCGCCGACGCCCGCTCCCCGTTATTTTTCCGCTTCGCGTTTACCGCACAGGGGCGGTGGGCTGTCCATTGCCGACAAGTGTCGCTGACTTTGCTAATCTCTCAAGCCTGCAGCTCAGGAGTCGGCTGCTGGCCCAGGTGGGAGCGGCACAGTTCTCCGGGAGAAGCTTAGATTTGGTGCCACAAACCGTGTGTCGCAGACTGATATTCCTCCTGCTGCTTGGGGTCCTGCCACTCGCGGGCCAGCAGCAGACAGATTTGTGGGTGGTAGCCCTGCATGGCAAATTCGGGTACATCAATCGTCGCGGCGAGATGGTCCTGCCGCCGAACTTTGTTTTTGCCTGGCCTTTCAGCGAGGGCTTAGCCGCCGCCTGGATAGGCGACCGGGAAAATTCCAAAGCTGGCTACATTGACCGCAGCGGAAAGTTTGTCATTGGCGCCCGCTTCGACGAGGCCCGTGCCTTCCATGAGGGCCTGGCCGCGGTTGCCATTGGGCCGAATTGGAGTTTTATAGACCACAGCGGGGAGCGGCTTACCCCCGACGACTACGAGAACCTGCACGACTTCAGCGAGCAGCGAGGCGCTTTTCGGAGTAAAGCGCGGTGGGGGTATCTGGACACCAAGGGACAAACGGTGATACCCGCCCAGTACAATCTGGCGGGCTCGTTCAGCCAGGGCCTGGCCTGGGTTTTCCGCGGCAGCCACTGCGGGTTCGTTAACCTCCAGGGCCAGGCCGTGATTCCATTTCAATTCGAGCGCTGCGCTGAATTTTCCGAGGGACTGGCGCCGGTGGAAGTGGAAGAGCGCTGGGGTTACATAGACCAAACAGGAAAGTTTCAGATTCCACCGCGTTTTGTATCGGCGCTGCCGTTTTCCCAGGGACTGGCGGCGGTGGAATGGCGCGGCGCCTGGGGCTATATCACCCCCAAAGGTCAATTTGCCATCCGGCCGCGCTTTTTCAGCCGGAACGGGCGCCGGGCAGCCGACGGCTTCTCCGAGGGAAAAGCGTGCGTGAAGCTGCGCGACAAGTGGGGCTTTATTAATCCGCAAGGCGAGCTGGCGATAGCGCCCAAGTTTGTGCAAGAAGGAAAGTTCCAGGGCGGGCTGGCGGATGTTTGCGACAGCCCCTCGCATTGCGGCTATATCAATGGCCAAGGGCAGTACGTCTGGTCTGGGGACCGCTAGCAAGCCCATTGCGGCTGAGGCTGAACACTCCGCGCCGGCCACTTTCAAATCTGTATCCGACCACCGGCTGTGCCTGTTCCTGCACGCGGGCGGGCGAAATAAGGCGCGCCATTTTCCACGTATCCTTACAGGATTTCAGGTGTCTATGCGGGCAAAAGAGGCTCGCATGACCTTCATGGATACGCCACGTTTTCGGAGGTACGAGCAACAACGCAAGGGTCAGACTCACTGCCACGCCGGCCATCCCCTGACGGCCGCAAATACCCGGGAGCAAGTCTCCGTTCGCAACGGCAGGAAATATGTGGTCCGAATCTGCAAGGCCTGTGAACGGGAGCGGCAGAAAAGGACGGGTGCTCTGAAAAATGAGAGCGTCGGTTGAGCTGCCTTCTACTCAGCGGCCGCCCTTGCCTTGAGCGGACCGGCCACATCTTACCGGAAAACTGTTTTGCGGGATGATGAGGAGTGTGGAAATCGTTTTCAAACCGCCCTACGCACAGCGGTCACAGCAGCCGAGTCTCCCAACAGCAAGCTTAACGCCCCTAATCGCCCCCGGATACCCCCGACTTCGAAGCCCAATTTCCGATGTAAGCGACTGAAAAAATGGGGTGGTAGCCCCGGGGTGACTCGAACACCCGACCAACGGTTTAGGAAACCGCTGCTCTATCCATCTGAGCTACGGGGCCACGGCGACGTAACCCCATTATCTCACGTCACTTTACGAGCCAGATCACCCAGAAATGAGCGTTTACGGTTCTGGTCAGATGCTGTTAGCACAAGAGGTCTTGCTCGCAATCCACCCGCGCTGCTCATCGTTCCGGTTCATGGACTTGCCAGTTTGGGTGACGGCCTTCGCAAGCTCGTTCACGCCCGACCCGAGCAGGCTGTTCCACGAGCTGCAAAAAATTCCCCGCCCTCTTCCCCAAGCGAAAGCAAAGAGAGGACGGGGAGTCCATCACGAAGTTAAGCTGCTTTCGCCACTTGGGCGCGCATCTGTTTCATGAACTCGCGCATGGCCGCGATGTGGCCTGGCGAGCGGCTTTCGACCCATTTCTCATATCGCTGCGCAGCTTTTTCCAGGTTGGCGCAGAACGTCCTGGCGACGAAACGCTCCCGGAAACCTGGAACGACCGGCTTGACCATCTCCCATACGCCGAAAAACTCCCCGCTGGTTTCGAAGAACAAGTCCTCATGCAGCAGGTCGTAGTTGAGCAGAGCACAGGCTTGTTCCCAATAACTGATAACCATGCTGGCGAACGCTCCCGTTTCCGAACCCATAGGAGCGACCCGCATGGCGTCCTCCAGGCTGGTCACATGATAGTTTTTGAAAAACCAGTCACGGGCCTGGCGCAGCTTGGCCTCGCGTCGCTGATCGTAAACCTGAAGATGTAGTTGCGCTTGTTCGTGCGTCGGCTTTGTACTCATGCCTATTTATCTCCTTTAGAGTTGTTGTTCCTGGTTTATGAATTGGCGCTCAGAACGGGTCGCCCCAGGCTGCTGCCCATATCTCGGGACCACCCTCTGGGTATAGACGATTGGGACCCAGCCCAATTGGACATTTCTTTTAAAAAATTTGTGAAAAACTATGGACTTCCGTACCGCGTAAGAGGGCAAGGGACACTTTCCGGGTACTTTTGGTGAGGATTAAGGCTCTTTCGTCGAGTTGAGGGGTCTTTTTGGCAGGTGTTTGAGTGGGGCAGCAGGTATCCAAGGTGAATTCAAGGGCTGCTTCTTATATTGCCGAAGCCCCGTCCCCTGACCGATAATTCGGGCTATCAGGGAGGGTGGGGGCAGGTCATGGTTTGTCCGTCCTGTTTGGCGCAGAATGCTAGCGGGGCCTCCCGCTGCGCCGCGTGCGGTTCGCCCCTATCGGCCTCCCCTGCCGAGCCACCTCCCGCGCGTTATGAGACCTCGGCCGGAGGGCAGAAACAATCGTCGGTGCCCGAGGCCGCAACCGCAATAGGTTTTGCCAAGACCCCACCTCCGTCGAACCTGGCCTCGCCCGTCGGTGGAGCCGCCGGCAGCACCCCCTCCAGGCCGGTTGACTTTGGTCCCCGTTACCAGGTGCAAGCCCTGCTGGGAGAAGGCGGAATGGGGGCGGTGTACCGCGCCTACGACCGGGAACTGGACCGCATGGTCGCCCTGAAGCTCATCCGCCCGGAACTGGGCTCCGATGCCGGCGTAAGCCAGCGCTTTCGCCAGGAACTGCTGCTGGCCAGCAAGATATCCCACAAGAACATCCTGCGCATTCACGACCTGGGCGAGGCCAATGGAACCAAGTTCATCTCCATGGCCTACGTGGAGGGCGAAGATCTGCACCAGTTGCTGCGGCGCGAGGGACGCCTGCCGGTCAGCCGGGCGGTCACCATCGCCAAGCAGCTGGGCGCCGCCCTGGAAGCCGCGCACGCCGAAGGCGTGGTTCACCGCGACCTGAAGCCGCAGAACATTCTGCTCGACAAGGCCGGGCAGGTTTACGTTTCCGACTTTGGCCTGGCCAAGTCGCTGGAGCCTGATGCCACCCAGATGACCCTGAGCGGCCAGTTTCTGGGCACGCCCCGCTACATGTCGCCGGAACAGGCGCTGGCGGGTTCCGTGGACCACCGCAGCGACCTCTACTCCCTGGGTCTGATCCTCTACGAGATGGTGACGGGCGAGGTACCGTTCAAAGCGGAATCCACTCTGCAGACCATGTATCTGCGAGTCCACGAAAAGCCCAAAGATCCCCGGGAGTTTAACCCGGACTTGCCCGATTATCTGGTGCAGATCATCCTGCGCTGCCTGGAAACCGAGCCCGCTCAGCGTTACCAGAGCGCGCGCGAGATTCTGGATGACCTGGAATCGGCCCAGCCTTCCCGGACGGTTCGTTCGCAGCAGCTGCCGGCAGTAGCTTCCAGCAAGGCGGGCAGGAAAATCTGGTATGTGAGCGCCGGAATTCTTGTGCTCATTGTGCTCGCCTTATTGGCAGTGCCAACCGCGCGCAACCTGTTGCGGCAGGGCCCTTCGTCAGCCCAGTCCGCCGGTATTCCCCCGCTCAGCCAGGGCAAGTACCTGGCGCTACTTCCCTTTCGTGTGATCGGCGACAAGAACTCCCTGGGCTACGTGAGCGATGGCCTGGTGGAAGCCACCGCGGCCAAGCTGTTTCAGATGAAGGATATCCACCTGGCTTCGCCCACCGCGGTGCGGTCGGTGAATGCGGATCAGCCCCTCGAAAAGATTGCCCGCCAGCTGGGCGTAAACCTGATTGCCCAGGGTAGCGTGCAGGGTACGGCGGCGAAGATGCGCATCACCATCAGCCTGGACGATGTAGCCGGGGGACGGCGGTTGTGGACCGGCGAGTTTTCCGGAGTTCCCCAGGACCTGCTCACTTTGGAGGATAAAATTTATGCTCAGCTGGTGGCCGCGCTGGAATTGAAACCCAGCAGCTCCGAAGTGGCCGCCCTGAATTCCCACCCCACCGAGAACGTCGAGGCCTACGACCTCTACCTGAAGGGCCGCGAGGACATGCGCCAGGAGCAGGACACCAAGAAAGTGCAGACGGCGATCGAGCTGTATCAGAAGGCGCTGGCCAAAGATTCGGGATTCGCCCTGGCGTACGCCGGGCTGGCCGATGCCAGCCTCTCCATGTATCGCCACACCAAGGACAGTTTCTGGTCCGACAAAGCCCTGCGCGCGGCGCAGCAGGCAGAGCAGTTGAATGCCAGCCTTCCTGAAGTTCACTTTTCCCTGGGCAGCGTTTACACCGACACGGGAAAGACGGCCGAGGCTATCTCCGAACTGAAGCGGGCGCTGGAATTGGCGCCCAAGTCCGACGAAGGCTACCGCCGCCTGGGCCAGGTCTACACCGTGATCGGGCGCAAGGCTGAGGCCATTGACGCCTACAAAAAGGCGATCGAGCTGAACCCTTACTATTGGGAAAACGTCAACGCTCTGGCCGGGGCTTACTACACATTCGGGGAAAACGAGCTGGCGGTTGCAGGTTTCAAAAAGGTGATTGAATTGGAACCGGATAACGCCGCCGGCTACGACAACCTGGGCGTGGTCCTCATGCGCATGGAAAGATGGAACGACTGCATACCGAATTTTGAAAAGGCGCTGCAGATCCAGCCCTACTACGCGACCTATTCCAACCTGGGCACCGCCTATTTTTTCCTGAAGCGCTATAACGAAGCGGTGCAGATGTTCGAAAAGGCCGCCGCCATGAATTCCAACGACCACATGGTGATGGGCAACTTGGCTGACGGCTATCGCTGGGCGGGACAGCCGCAAAAAGCTCTGGCTACTTACGACAAGGCCATTGCCCTGGCTTACAAGCAACTGGCCATCAATCCACGGGACGCCGACGCCATGGGCTACCTGGGACAGTATTTGGCGAAAAAAGGCGACCCCAAGCGCGGGCTGGAACTCGTTCGCCGCGCCCGCTCCATGGACTCGACCGACGTCTCCCTGGTGTACTTTCAGGCGGTAGTGGAATGCATAGCCGGACAAAAGAGCGAGGCGCTGAAAGACCTGCACCAGGCCTTGCAGCAGGGTTACCCCGCCGAAGAGGCGCAAAGCGATCCGGAGCTGAAGAGCCTGCAGGCGCTTCCTGAATTTGCCGCCATGATGAAGAATTACGGGAGCAAGCCCAACTAGGTCCGCTCCCCCCAGTCGCCAGCTCCCCCGCCGGATTTCTAATTCGTAAGAGACCTGCAGAAAACCGTACCAATTGCGGCAAGAAATTGCACCTGGTCCCGGGGAGAGCGGTGATTTTTCCTCAATGCGCGTTGCAAGTATCTGACGGAGGGGAAGAAATAAAGGGCATTGCACTCAGCTTCACGGCTGGTTGAGTGCAGGTTGAAACTGACACTTGTGGGGGAGGTCTCCGTTATGAAGAGCTGGAATGTAATAGTCGCAGCAATCGTTCTCTCAGTATCGGCCACTGCCTTGGCCAGTTCGATAGGGGATCCGGGCGGAATCATCCGCAGCGGC
>DATGGJ010000694.1:0-6469 GCA_035308585.1 Terriglobales bacterium | reverse complement strand
GTTAACTATCGCGGCTCCACCGGCTATGGCCAGAAGTTCGCCGATGCCGTCTTCGCCGACCAGGACGGCCACGAAGCCATGGACGTGCTCTACGGCGTGAATGCCGCCCTGCGCCGCTATCCCTGGCTTGACCGCGACCGCATGGGCATTGAGGGCGTCAGCTACGGCGGGCAGCTCACCGATTGGCTGATCACACAAACCAACATCTTCAAGGCCGCCATCCCCATCGCCGGCATCAGTAATTTCATCTCCTACAACTACATGACCTACTACAACCAGTACGAGGCCATGGAGTGGGGCGCCTATCCCCATCAGGACAATCTGATGGATATTCTGTGGGAGCGCTCGGCGCTGAAGCATGTGGCCGCGGTCAGCACCCCTACCATGTTCATGCACGGCGAAAACGATCCTGACGTGCCCATCGCTGAAGCCGAGCAGATGTACATCGCGCTCAAAGATGTGGGCGTGGAAACCGTGTTTGTGCGCTACCCCCGCGAAGGCCACGGCCTGCGCGAGCCCAAGCACCAGGTAGACAGCATGGAGCGCGCCTTCGCCTGGTACGACCGGCACTTCGCCGCGCCCCAGCCCAAGCCCACCCCGGCTATTCCTTAAATACCGGCGTCATGCTGAGGCGCTTTAGCGCCGAAGGCATCTCGCGAAACTACGCGGCGTCATGCTGGGGCGCTTTAGCGCCGAAGCATCTCGCGTGCACCGCCACAGAATTGACGATTGAAGATAATTGAAGATTTACGATTGCAAAAACAGCTTTCAGCACTCAGCCCCATGAGCACGGTTGGCGCAAGTGGCTGCCTGCCGATTGCAGACCGCTGCCGGGTTTGCATTCGTCAATCGTCAATCTACAATCGTCAATTAGATGGGTTTCTCCGACTTTCACGGCAACTCCGATACCGTCCGCCGCCTGCGCGAGATGCTGGCGCGCGACCGCTTTCCCCACGCCCTGATTCTCTCCGGGCCGCGCGGCGCGGGCAAGTACACCCTGGCGCAGATGGTGGCCAAGGCCATGAACTGCCTGGAGAAGCCGCTCGCCGCGGACGGCCTGCCCGAGTTCTGCGGCCGCTGTTCCAACTGCGTACGGATTGCCCAAGCCGACGACCTGGAAGCGCGCTGCGCCGAAGCGGTCGAGGCCCGCGAGGGCCTGCGCGACACCGACAAAAGAGAGACCCGCGTCTTGGTTCAGACCCATCCCGACGTTCTGGTCATCCCGCCTGACCCGCCGCAGATGCTCATCAAGGTGGACCAGGTCCGCCGGGTTATCGAAACCATTTACTACCGCCCCGGCGAAGGCCAGCACCGGGTGTACATCTTTACCCAATCGGCTTTCATGAAAGAAGCCGCCAACTCCCTGCTCAAGGTGCTGGAGGAGCCGCCCGAGTTCGCCACCCTTTTCCTGCTCACCGAGAATCCCGGGCAACTGCTGCCCACCATTCGCTCCCGCTGCATCACCCTGACCCTCTCCGCGTTGCCGGCGGAGGATCTGGAGCGCGACCTGGCTGCGCAGCGCCCCCAATGGTCGCCCAAGCAGCGTGCCCTGGTGGCGCGCCTGGCCGAGGGCGCCATCGGCCGCGCCCGCAGTTTCGATGTGGAAGCCTATTCCGCCGCCCGCGCCGACGCCCTGGTCCTGTTGCGTTCAGCTCTTTCCGGCGCCGACCACAGCGCCCTGTTCAAGGTCACCGAAACTTACCGCGCCGGCGCCGAAGGCCAGGAGAAAACCCAGCGCCTGGTTCGCGCCCTTTATTCCCTGCTTCAGGATCTGGCCTTCTTGACCAACCGCAGCCCCGAACTGGTGCGCAATACCGACCTCCTCTCCGACCTGAAATCGCTTGCCGCGGGTGTGGATTTTTCCTGGCTGGCCGCCGCCAGCGAGCGTTTGGGCGAAGTCGAAAGCGGCATGCGCCGCAACCTGCTGCGCTCCCTGTCGCTGGACGCCTTCGCCACAGCCCTGGAAAAAGGCTGACCCGCGCTGCCCAGCCGTCGGTACCTTCGCGATGTGACTACCGTCACCTGTCGCATTTTGCGAAAGTCCCACTCAGCATTGTTTTGAAACGGTTTTCTGTGGTAGGTTAAGTCCAGTCTCACACCCCTATTTGTTCTTCACGCAAGCACACAGGGTGTTTACTCCGCGCGACCGCGTGCGCGATTGCAACCATGGACGGTGGCGACATGAAAGATAGCCTGGATGCGACAGCAGTTGAGCGCGCCCCTGAAGCGGAAGAGTTTTCCAACCGCAAGCTGATTCGTCCGCTCCTCAATCACAATAACGAGCGCAACCACCGCGCCGAGGCGCCCATGGAGCGCCGGGAACGCCCCAACGGGTCCGCGGCCCGCAAGAATGTTCCCCAGGAGCAGACCAACGCGGAAAACTTTTATTACCAGAAGCAGATGCAGAGCCACACTCCCATGGTGGTGGTGCTGCGCGACGGCGAGGAAATTCACGGGGTCATCGAGTGGTACGACAAGAACTGCCTGAAGCTGGTCCGCAACGGGCAGCCCAACATCATGGTCTACAAGCCTTCCATCAAGTACATGTACAAGGAATCGGAGAACGGCAGGAAATAGGCTTCGGGGCTCCGGTTTTCAATCCTCAATCTTCAATCATCATTCCTGAATCAGAAGAACCGCGTCACGCCTTCTTCCAGCACCAGCACCCGCTCCAGCACGCCCGCGGCCTGCGCTTCTCTTTCCAGCAACTGCAGGGGCTCGTCAATGGGCTCGTGGGAAAGCCGGAAGGTGCCGTAATGCATGGGCACCATCCAGCGCGATTTCAAGTCGAGGAAGGCGCGCACTGCGTCTTCCGGACTGGCGTGCACGTTGCGGAAAGCGGGAGGGTTGTAGGCGCCGATGGGAAGCAGCGCCAGTTCGGGATCGAACTTGCGGCCAATCTCGCGGAACCCGGAAAAATAGGCGGTATCGCCGGCGTGATAGACCGAGTGATGTTTAGCCTGCAGAACATAACCGCCGTAGCCGCGGTGCGCGTCCTTGATAATGCGGGCGCCCCAGTGCCGCGAAGGTACGCTGCTCACTGTAAGTCCGTGAAGGCGGTAATCCTGCCACCAGTCCAGTTCCACGATTTTGCTGAAACCCAGGTCTGCCACCAGGTCGCGCACGTGACTGGGGACCACAATCACCGGCGCGGAGCCGCGCCGCCGCCGCGTTGCCCTTGCAATGGCGCGCAGCGAGGGCCGGTGCAGGTGGTCAAAATGCGCGTGCGTCACCAGCACCACATCAATGGGCGGCAGGTCGCGAATCTGCAGTCCCGGCCTCCGCAGGCGCTTGAGCACGAACAGCCAGCGCGCGAAGTTGGGGTCCACCAGCACCCGTTGCCCGGCCATCTGCAGAAAAAAACTGGAGTGGCCGATAAACGTCACTCCCAGCTGGCCGTCGCTCGCCAGCACCGGCTTGTGGGTCCTGCCGGTGCGCGGCGTCACCGCCGAATGCCGCACCAGGCGCGTGAACTGCCGCGCGCGACGTCTGAGAGTCAAGTTCAGCATGCAAGTAATTTAGACGCTGACAAATTCACGTACGATGCAAGCCCGCTCCGGCCCTCGGCCGCCATGCGGAAAAGAAAATTGTCACGCGTGGGCTTGACTGCTTCCATTGTAGAAGAATCCTGCCCGCGCTTGCTTGACCATGCGGATAACCGTCATTTCTAATCGCAAGGGAGCATTAAGGAGACAGGCAAACATGCGCGTGGCGTTCTTGGGTTTGGGAATCATGGGTCGCCCGATGGCGGCCAACCTGGTAAAAGCAGGCCACGAAGTGAGCACCTGGAACCGCAGCTCGGGCAAGGAAGTGGAGGGCGCGCGGGCGGCGGCCTCGCCGGCGGAGGCGGCGCGCGGCGCGGAAGTGGTGTGGATGTGTGTTTCCGACACCGCGGCCGTCGAGCAGGTGCTGTTCGGGCCCGAGGGCGTCGAATCTGCCCTGGAGCCGGGCGCGGTAGTGGTGGACTCCAGCACTATTTCCCCTTCCGCCACCTTGCGCTATGCCGAGCGCCTCAAGCAGAAGGGCGCCGACTACGTGGATGCGCCCGTCACCGGCTCCAAAATCGGCGCCGAAAGCGGCCAGCTGATTTTCATCGTCGGCGGCGCGGAATCAACCGTGGACCGGCTCCGGCCCCTGTTTGCCGCCATGGGCAAACTCATGGTTCGCGTTGGCGAGACCGGCAAAGGCCAGAGCGCCAAGCTGGCCATGAACCTGATGATCGCCGTCACTTATGAAGGTTTCGCCGAAGCCCTTACCCTGGCCACCAAGCTGGGCGTCAACATGGAGAAACTGCTGGAACTCGTCAACGCCTCCATGGTGCGCTCCGGAGTGGTCGAATATAAGGCGCCCTTTGTGCTCAAGCGTGACTTCACCCCCAACTTCCCCCTGCGGCTCATGCATAAGGACATTCACCTCATGCTGGATGCGGCCCGGGAAATGCGTATCAAGCTCCCTGCCCTGGAGACGGTGGAGGAGATTTACGAGATCGCCGCCGACGAGGGCCAGGGCGACCTCGACTATGCCGCCACCCTCGCCTTGCTGGAAAAGTGGGCCGGTGTTGAAGTTAAAGGCACTTCCGCTTAAGGTACATGGCCTAAAAATCGTACTCTGGATGCGCGGCAGCCGCCGAAATTCGTTACAATAGAAGCACCTGGTAGTTTGGTTTCGGGAAAGCTTCTTTTCTCAATTTAATCCTGTAGAAAGCTGATCAATGCTGACCACCATTCTCATTGCCGTGGCCGTCGCCTTTATCGTCATGCAAGCCTCCGGCTTCTGTACCACCATTTACCTGCACCGCGCCATGGCTCACAAGGGGTTGAAGCTTCATCCCGCCGTTGCCATGCTCATGCGGACGGAGCTATGGCTGTTCACCGGCATCAATGCCCGGGAGTGGGTGGCGGTCCACCGTAAGCACCACCACTTTACCGACGAGGAAGGCGATCCCCACAGCCCCTACCTGAAGGGACTATGGAAGGTATTGTTCCTTAACGCCTTTTACTACGCGCGCGAAGCCAATAAGCCGGACGTGGTCGAAAAGTACACCCGTGACATCCCGCGCACCCCCGCCGAAGCTGTGCTCGGCCGCGGTTCGCTCGGCTTGGCGGTGGGGCTCTCCATGTTCGTGGCCCTGTTCTGGGCCATCCAGGGCGGCTGGGCCGGACCCGTCATTGGCGTTGTCACTTTTATCGTGCAGGGCGCCTCTTATATCGGTATGAATGCGGTCATCAATGGCGCCTGCCACGCTATCGGCTACAAGAATTTCCAGAATACCGCCACCAACCTCCGCCTGGTTGCCTGGTTCTCCAGCGGCGAAGGTCTGCATAACAACCACCATCAGTACCCTGCATCCTCCAAGCTAAGCATGAAGCGCGGGGAATTTGACCCGGCGTGGCCGGTCATTAGAGTGCTGCAGGCGCTTTCCCTGGCCCAGCCCTTGCCCCTGCCCAGCGAACGCTGACCGGGGGCGTCACCGAGGGGACAATCAGGAATTTCCTTGCTGCCCGGTTGACATCTGCGAGCCTAACCGGCGGCATCTGTTCTACTGATGCCGGTGTGGGCCGTTGCCGCCGATGTGCTGATCGCCCTCGCGCTGGTCACTGTCTGGTATCTCGGGTTCCTGCGCTACAACCGCAAGAAAGCCCGGCAGTTGTTGCGCTGGATCTGTGCCGCCAGCGGGAGCGAGGGGATGCTGCCGTGTGTGCGCTGGGTCAACTCCTCCTGTTTTCACCTTTGCCTGCAAATCCCGGGCGAAGATTTTCGCCAGGCCCATATCAAGGTGCACTTGTTGCCGCGGGAAATGCCCTTGAGCTGGCTGCTCTGTCATTGGCGCGGGCGGCAGGAAGTACTTACCTTTGAGGCCGACCTCAACTGCGCTCCCGCCTTCAACCTGGAAGTGCGTAACTACCGCTGGAGCAAGCGTGGGACTGGCGCCCTTCGCCCCTCCGACGCGGTGGCGGTGCGCACCGGCCCGGTGGTGCTCACCACAAGGGGCGATTGGCAGCAGGACCTGACCAACATGATGAACGGCCTGCTGGCATCCCGCGACTGTAACTTTGAGCGGGTGGAATTTCGCCGGCGCAGCCCCCATTTTTCCGCCACCCTGCCCCTGAAGTCCCTTGATTTGAACTGCGATGGCGCAGGCCAACTGTTTGAAGCCCTGCGCGAGTTGGCCACCGGCGCCTCCGCCGCCATGTTCTAAACTCGGCTCCCTTGTGGCGCGGGCACCCTCGCCTGCCCCGTAGTGTCGCCCTCGCCGGCTATCCTGAGGGCAGCTGGACCTTAGAGTCTCTGGCACTTATTTCACTGGCCGCTACAATGGCCGGGTGGCTTTCCGCATCCGCGAATTCCGCAAAGATGATTTCGAGCAGCTCTGGGCGATTGACCAGGAATGTTTCCCCCCCGGCATCTCTTACACCCGCATCGAGTTGGCCTTCTACATGCGCCGCGCCCATGCCTTTACCCTGGTGGC
>DATGGJ010000693.1:0-2192 GCA_035308585.1 Terriglobales bacterium | reverse complement strand
CCGCGCGCAAAATTGCAGAAGTCACAGGCGGCGTTGCAGGAGTTTGTAACCGCGATGTTGCACAGCCCCGGGCCGCCTCTCCGAACCATGCGCAGCACATCCCAGGCCTTCGCTATCTGTCTGGACACATTTTTCTCCCGGAGAGCGGAACGGCTGCTCCCTCAGGACTGCCCGCAATTCGATTCCACAAAGAGCAGCAGGTTTGTACCAGGAGCCAACCTTTTTGTGGGCTGTTCGTCGGAGCGTCTGGGGAACATTGAATGTGCAGAACACTGAAGTTAAAGGGCCAGGCCAGGAGCCCCATCCGCCCCTCACCGCGTTTGTGAGGGCGGTGGAGGAGTCCGCCAGGGTAGGCCAGACGCCAGCCCAAACCGCACGCGCGTAAAAGCGGGGCCGGAGCGCACGCACTCAGAAGTGCATTGACATTTCGCCTTCTATTCGCCCACAATGGGAGCGCAATGTCTCTCACCAAAAAGCAGAAGGAAGTTTACGAGTTCATTGACCGCTTCGTGCAGGAGCATCAGCACTCGCCCTCCTTCGAGGAAATCGGCAAAGGGCTGAAGCTGAGCTCCCTGGCCACCGTGCACAAGCACATCAGCAACCTGGAGAAGAAGGGATTGCTGAAACGCGACTACAACCGCAGCCGTTCTATCGAACTGCTGCCGCCGCGCGGTGGCCTCAAACAGGCGCTGGGCTGGAATTCCGGCACCGTGCTGCCGCTGGTGGGGCGCATTGCCGCCGGCCGCCCGGTGGAGGCCCTGGAAAACCCGGAGACCATCTCCCTGGCCGATTTCACCCGCTCGCGCGATGTTTTCGTGCTGGAGGTGCGGGGCGATTCCATGCAGGACGAAGCCATTCTCGACGGCGATTATGTTCTGGTGGAAAAAACCAAGGTCGCCCGCAACGGCGATATCGTGGTCGCTCTCGTGGACGGCAGCGACACTACCCTGAAGCGCTTTTACAAGGAAGGCGACACCATCCGCCTGCAACCCTCCAACGCCGCTATGAAGCCGATCATGCTGCCAGCCGCCGGGGTGCAAATCCAGGGCCGGGTGATCGGCGTGCTGCGCAAGTACTAGCTTCCCTGACCCATTTCGGCACTGCGCCGGGGCCTTGCGACCGAACAGGCTGTGCGGCATCTAATCCAAGTGCTACGATAAACCGGCGGCCGCGCCCGGAGCACGGCTGCGTTAGGGAGAGAAGATGGCATCCGAGGCAATTTTCGAGGTAACCGATTCCAATTTTGACCAATCCGTGCTCAAGTCAGACCAGCCGGTGCTGGTGGATTTCTGGGCGGCCTGGTGCGGCCCCTGCCGCGCTTTGGCGCCAATTGTGGATGAAGTCGCGGTTCAGTATGGCGGGCGCGTGAAGATCGGCAAAATGGACGTTGACCGCAATCCGGCTACGCCCCAGCGCTATGGCATTCGCGGCATCCCCACCCTGCTCGTCTTTAAGGGCGGCCAGGTACAGGAACAGATCGTGGGCTACGTTCCTAAGGAGAAGATCGAGAAGGCGCTGGACAAGCAACTGGCTTAGAAACTTATCTGTTGGCTCTTGGCTTAACACGCGGTGCAAATCTAGAGGCGGCACAGCTCAAAGCTGCGTCGCCTTTGCTTTTGTCGGCTACCCATACCGCCTACTAGCTACCCAGGCGTTCTCCGCGTCTTGGCGGTGGATTCTCCCCAACAAAAAAGCGCCCTGAACTTTTCAGTTCAGGACGCCACGGCAGCCCTCCCCCAGAACTGCCAAACTACGAGATGGATAGTAAAGCGAGGGTAGATGGCTGTAAACGTAACTGAAGTAACCTGATACAGGTCGCCGCGCCTATGGTTTCCAAATTCGAGACACTCTCCCGCAGACATGGCTTGCAGTGTTGCGTTTCTCCGCACCTTCTTTCCATCCACGGCAATGGCTTGATTCTGCAAGGGATGTGTAATTTTCCTCGGCCGCAGGTACTGCCAGGTTACCGTGGTCATCTATCGTAGCCGCCCGGATGCCACTAACATGTGCTGGTAACAGCCGGGCGACACTTCCGGTACCGCATCCTCTCAGGATTCTGCATTCCGGCGGCTGTTGGCAGGTTAACTCATGGGCGCCAAATTACTTGATGCCATCACCAGCCGCCTGTGCTCGCACCAGTTTGCCTGGCCGCGACGCAGGCCGGACGGCCGCTACTACCAGGTATGCGTGCT
>DATGGJ010000692.1:0-4825 GCA_035308585.1 Terriglobales bacterium | reverse complement strand
GCTCCTCCTGGCCGTCCACACTTTCGATGCTAACCAAATGGCAAATCCTGCCTGGAGGGAGCGATTTCAGAGCTCCGTACCTCGGTAAGTTGTTGACCCAGCCGGTCAGCGAACCCAAGACGCCGCGGCTTCCCTTGCCTGGGCCCTGGAACAGAGCAGGGAAACGGGCGTCAGGTCATTGAAAAGTAAAGACAAAGCGGCGCGGTTGCTTGCGACTTGCGTGATAGAATCTGCTCAGACCCAGTGCCCAGGACCTCTCCGGTTTGATTGAACTGGCGCCCTCGATTCTCTCGGCTGATTTTGCTCATCTTGCCGATCAGGTGCACGCGGCGGTTGAGGGGGGCGGAAGTGTGCTGCACGTGGACGTAATGGACGGCCACTTCGTGCCCAATATCACCATCGGCCCCCCGGTGGTGGCTTCTTTGCGGAAGGCCACGGAAATTCCCCTCGATTGCCACCTCATGATCGAAAACCCCGACCAGTACATTCCCGAATTCATTTCCGCCGGGGCGGATTGGATTTCTGTACACCAGGAAGCATGCGTTCACCTTTACCGTACCCTGCAACTGATCCGCAGCCATGGGGCGCAGGTGGGGGTGGTCATTAATCCTGCTACTCCGGTGGAGAGTCTGAGCGAAGTGCTCGACATGGTGGACTACGTCCTGGTTATGTCGGTGAACCCCGGTTTTGGCGGGCAGCGGTTTATCCCCAATTCCCTCAATAAGATCCGAAAGCTGGTGCAGATGCGCACCGCCCGTGCCCTGAACTTCCGCGTGGAAGTGGATGGAGGCGTTGCCCTGGATACGGTGGGGGAAGTGGTGCGCGCCGGGGCCGAGATCCTGGTGGCAGGCAACGCGGTGTTTGGGACAGGTAATCCCAAAATCAACGCACAAACCCTGCTAAAAGCAGCCATGGAAGCGACCTTGCAGAAGGTGTAAAGTTGCTGTATTCAGGTTCGGCTGGAGTGGAATCCCGCGGCGGAAGCTGCGGCTACTAAGTGATTGAGGTAGGTAATGTTTCGTCGTCTGCTCACCGTATTCGGGATCGTGGTTCTGCTTGCTTTTGCCGTCGCCTGCACCAATAAGAAGGTGCAAAACCCGCTGGCCAACCTGGGTTCCAAGCAGCCCGACAAGGTCCTGTTCGACCGGGCCATGGACGCCATGAAGCACAACAAGTTCGACGTGGCGCGGCTCAGCCTGCAAACCCTGATCAACACCTATCCGGACTCGGAATATGTGGCGCGCGCCAAGCTGGCGGTGGGCGACTCCTGGTACGCGGAAGGTGGCACGGCCTCCCTGCAGCAGGCGGAAATCGAGTACAAGGACTTCATCACCTTCTTCCCCAACATGCCGGAGGCGGCGGAAGCGCAGATGAAGATCGCCAACATCCATTTCCAGCAGATGGAAAAGCCCGATCGCGACTTTACCCATGCGCTGCGGGCGGAAGATGAATACCGGCAGGTGATTCTGCAGTATCCAGACAGCAAACTGGTGCCCGTGGCCAAGGAACGCCTGCGCGAGGTGCAGGAAGTGCTGGCTGAGCGCGAGTATCGTATCGGGCGTTTTTACTACATGCGGGAGTCCTACCCCGCCGCCATTGCCCGCCTGCAGGATGTGGCCCAGTCCTATCCGCTTTACAGCAGGGCCGATGAGACCCTTTATCTGCTGGGGCAGTGTTACGAGGGCGAGATCAACGCCATCCGCCTGGGGCGGCTCAATGAGACCGCCAAAGGGAAGTTGATAGCGGATTTCACCCGGGATGCGGCCAGAGCTTATGGCGAGATTCTCACCCGCTATCCGGTGATGGACCGGGCGGAGGATGCCAGGAGACGCCTGGAAGCGCTGCGTCAGCCCATTCCCACGGCGACGCCGCAGGCCATCGCCCAGAATAAGGCAGAGGAAGCCAGCCGGCGTGAGCCGGGAATGTTCAGCCGGGTGATGAACAATTTCACCCGCCATCCGGAAATGGCGGAGACGGCGCGGGTGGGGGAACCGACGCTGGTTGATCCCAAGCCGACCAGCGCCACGCAGGTGGTACAGGAAGCAGGGCGGGTGCTGGCCGGAGGCAACAGCGGCGGCACGGGAAGTGGCGCGGTGAGCGTCGAGCAGGTCAAACCGGGCTCGACCCCGCCAGCCAGCCAGCCTATTCCGCGCAGCGACACGCCCAACGAGACCTCCGCCAGTCCCGCAGAAGGGGGTAATGTACCAGCGCCCGAAACCAATAGCGGTGGGGCCGCGAGCGCCACCACCACCCCAGCGGGAAGCAATGCCGCCACTCCCGCTCCGAGCACGGATTCCAATAGCAGCGGCATCGAAGACCTGACCTCGGCAACCAGCGGCAGCACGCAAGCCACTGCTCCTGCTCAACCCGCCGGTGCGGCCCCTGCGTCCAATGGCCAGCCCGCAACCTCAAACACCGACCTGACCGCCCCGGCGCCCGCGCCGGCACAGGTCAACGACGCGGATGCTTCAGGCAACACAGCTAAGTCGGCCAGCACGCAAAACGCGCAGGACAGCAGCAATCAGGCTTCTTCCTCCAGCAGCAAGAAAAAGAAGAAGAAACATAAACTGAATCCGTTCTAGCTCAAGGAATCGCCGCTATATCAAGCAGTTCGAATGATGGCCGGTGAGGTCCGCAGGGCTTCGTCCTTCCGTGTTACTTTCGTGCTCCTGTTCTCGTTGACTTGGGGGCTTTGACACAGTAACGTTTCGTCGTAACTCCCCAAAAAGAGGAAACCTTAGCAGTGAAAATCCTGCTTGCCGACGATAGTGTGACGGCCCAGAACATGGGCAAAAAGATCCTCAGCGAGGCTGGGCACGAGGTGCTATGCGTCAGCAACGGAGCAGCTGCCCTTAAGAAAGTCGCGGAGCAGGAACCTGACCTGGTAATCCTGGATATCTACATGCCGGGATACAGCGGCTTAGAAGTGTGCCAACGTCTGAAAGAGGGTCCGGAAACGGCCGCCGTGCCGGTGGTTCTGACGGTGGGGAAGCTGGAGCCCTTCCGCAAGGAAGATGCGCAGCGGGTGCGCGCTGAGGCCCTGATCATAAAGCCTTTCGAAGCTACGGAGCTGGCGGCCGCGGTCGCCCGCTTCGCCGAAACGGCTGCCGCCAATCCCTCCAAGGCCAAGAGCAAAGGCAAGCTGGGGCCGCAACCCAAGGCCAAGCCACGGTGGGAGGATACGCCCGAATACGAGTTTGTCACCACCACCCAGAAACTGGAAGAGGAAGAGGAAAAGACCGCGGCGCCTAATTCCTCCGCGAAAACAGTTGCACAGGGCGCGACGGAAATGCCGGCCGGAGCAGCGGAGCCGCCCTCCCGGAGCGGAGCCAGCGAGTTCGAAGTGGCAGCAGCAACAGAGAAAGCAGAAGCCCCTGGGATTGCTTCCTGGCAAACTGAATCGGTCGCGGCAACCAGCTCCGAAGCCGAAACCGGGGCCGCCGAAAGTTCCTGGCAGCCCGGGCCGGCTGAGTTCAACGTGCAGGCGGAAGCGGCAAGTCCGGCTGGCGAACAGCCGGCGATCGCAAAAGCGGCAGCTGCCGGAGCCGGAGCCGACTTCGACTCAGCGGCGCGAGCTGAATTTTCCAGCGGCGAACCCTTGGCAACAGATTTCAGCATAACTGCGCCTTCCGACTCACCGTCCGCGGAGGCGAACGCTTTTACCGCCCAATTTGCCTCTGACGTGCCCGGCGTACCCGAGTTACCCGCGGCGCCCCCGGATTTCTCCGCCACAGCAGCCGAGCCCATGGCCGTACCCGCCACTGATCCTGCTTTTGACCCTGACCGCACCCAGTGGGCGACGCAGTTTGCCACCCATTTTGGAGTTGCGGAAGAGGAGCCTGCCGCGCCAGCGGAGCCTGACGCGCCACCCGCGCCGGAAAGCAGCGCAGTGGAGGCAGAGCCCGCCGCCGCCCCCGCTGACGACATTGCCGCCATTCTGAGCAATCTTCCCGGGGGTATGGCCAGCCCGCAAGCACCCCGGCCAAATGAGGAAAGCGCGCAATTGGGGCAGCGGCCGTGGCCAACCGAAGTTCCCGGCCCTGACGGAGAAGGCCTGAAGGCGGAAGAGGTTCCGGTTGAAGACCGTGACAGTTCAGTCTCGCTGGCCGAAGAGATGGAGAAGGCGTCGGCAGCCAGCTTCGAAGACCGGGCGCAGCCCGACTTGACCGCCTCCGAAACTCCAGCCGATCGCGAAGAGATGGATTCCGCGGCTGCATTTGAGCGCCAGCAAGAAAACCAGCCGGTGCCGGAAGCCGCTGCCGCCGCGCAGTCCGAGGAAAGCGCCGCCAGCCTCAACCAGGGCGAAGCGGGATTCGGCGCACCACCCGCTCCCGAGGCCAAGCCGGCGCAACCTGCTCCCGACCAGGTGGCGGGCGTGATGCAGTCCGCCGCAATGGCCATCGCCACGCGAGCCACAGTCTCAGCCGTAGCTTCCCAGTTGCACACTCAGCCCGCTGAAAACGTCAGCACCGGACCGACGGCCATCGAAAATCTGGTCGCCCAGGTGCTGGAGCGCCTTAAGCCCAAATTAATCGCCGAAATCAAGCGCGAATTGGGAACACCGGAAGAAAAATAGCCTGGAAATCGCGCCCGAGCTCCGCAAACAAACCTCACGCTACATCTCTGAAATTTAGGTTCGAACTGGAATCTCTGAAATATTCACGCCCTGTAGCCAAGATTATGGGACGATGACCAGCCTCTTGCCCGGCTGCTCAAGCTGCCAGGCCCTTTCGACCTCGGCGAGCGAAACCTGAACCGTATCAACACGGAGGTGACCGCCCGCGGCGCCAGCCATCACTTTCCCAAAGGCCTCCACCGTAACATC
>DATGGJ010000691.1:0-6108 GCA_035308585.1 Terriglobales bacterium | reverse complement strand
AACAAAAACCTGACGCTCAGGATGGGGAACTGCAACCACCGGAAATACATCCCAAAGCTGGTGGACCTGGTGCGCACGGGCGAGGTAGACCCAACCGAGATCCTGACCCACGCTGGGCCGCTGACCGGCGCTATTGAGGCCTACAAGAACTTTGACAAGAGGGCCGAGGGCTGGATCAAAGTGATGGTGGAGTCGCAAGCTCCACCGGCTGTCGCGGCATAGGAGAGCTCAGGGCGGCGGAAGGCAGCAACCCAGAGTACGCGGGTGAAAAAAGGACTTCTATTTCGTTTCTGCGACCTCTGGGTTTGAAATTCTGGAAGTGTGTCGAAGGGAAGGGTTGCCGGCCTGAGCCAGACGCAAATTGTACATTTCGGCGTCGGCGGCTTCGACCAGGGACTCGGCGGTGCTGGCGTCAGGAATGAACTGCGCGATGCCCGCGCTTAAACCCAGCTGATAGCCGAAGTCCTGGTTGCGGCGGTTCCACTGGCCGACCCCGTAAGGCAGGCGGTCCACGGCAATCTGGGCTTCGCGGCGGTCGGTTTCGGGCAAGATGGCCAGAAACTCGTCTACGCCGTAGCGGACGAGAATGTCGGCGGCGCGGAAGTTGCGTTTCAAGATCTGGGTAACGTCCAACAGCACGCGTTCGCCCACCACATGGCCGAAGCGCTCGCTGAGCGCGGAAAACCCGTCAATAGCAATTATGACGAGGGAGAGGCGGGTGCCCGTTCTCTGGGCGCGAGCCATCTCCCGGCCCAGCACCTCATCGAGAGTGCGCCGGTTGAGCAGACCGGTTACCTCATCCAGGCGGGCCACCTTTTCCGCCTGCAACAGGCGGGTGGTGAGTTCGCGGCGGGTGCGTGTGAGCCGAAGTCTCTGCTGGACCATGTAAATGGCGGCCAGAAGCAGCAGAACCAACAGCCCAAAAAAGAGGGCGGGGAGATTTTGCTGAGTTACCCGTAAAGTGCCGGCATTCCAGAGCACCCGAGGCACAACCAGGGCGAAGAAGCCGGTGGCCAGCATAAGAGCAATCAGGCCGACCAGGGACCAGAGCTGCAGGTCGCGGCCTTCCAGGGCCCGCAATTCTGCTTCCAGCAGCGTGGGATCCTCGTGCTTGAGCGGTGCGGTTGCGGTCATGCGAGCGTCAACTCCTTACCGTACTTTTTGCATTTTCAACCTGAGGGGAAGCCGGCATGGCGGACTGGGATAACCCGGTCTTCTTCAACTCACCCCAGGAGGTGTCGTGGCGGAAGTAGCGCCACATTCCCTGCAGCCGCCACCACAGGTTCATTTGGCGATAGGGGAAATGTTCAAGGAAACAGAACACGAGCAGGCGCAAGACATCGCGCCAGTTGCCGTAGCGGCGGTAGGTGATTTCCTCCAGCAGGACGCCGCCCACGGAAAGCGCGGTGGCGAAAGCATAGCCAAACA
The DNA here is from genome assembly GCA_035308585.1 of Terriglobales bacterium. GTDB lineage: Bacteria > Acidobacteriota > Terriglobia > Terriglobales > Acidobacteriaceae > JAICWP01. Next base: position 4,680 of record DATGGJ010000691.1, on the reverse strand, counting down.
TCAGGAACTCAAAGGCCAGGCGGGGGCTGAGGCTGCCCATCAGGGCGGCGACAAGGATGGTGAAATAACCGGCCAGTTCCATGACGGGCTCAAACAATTCAAAGATCCACATGTAAGGCAGGAGGAAAAGGCCGATGCGGCCGTAGCGGCGGCGGAACAGCATGTCGCGATGCAGCCAGAGGGTATCCATGAGTCCCTGCTGCCAGCGTGCCCGCTGGCGCGCCAGCGATTTCAAATCGGAGGGCACTTCCGTCCAGCAGGTGGGGTCGGGAACAAAGCTGATGCGGTATTCCATGCCGTGGTCGCGCAAATAACGATGCAGGCGCACGACCAGGTCAATATCCTCGCCGATGGCTTGGGCGCGGAAACCGCCGATGCTGAGCACAAGGTCGCGGCGGAAAATGCCGAAAGCGCCGGAGATGATGGGTAGCATGTTGAAATAAGCCCAGGCTTCCCGGCCCACCAGGAAGGCGCGCAAATACTCGACCACCTGCAGGATTTCCACGGGCCGGCGGGGCAGGCTGATGTCCTGGAGACGGCCTTTGACTACTGTGCAGCCGTTGAGCACGCGCACGATGCCGCCGGCGGCCACGGCACGGCCCGGGTCGGAAAAAATCCCGGAGACAATGCGCATCAGGGAATCGCGTTCCAGGAGGGAATCGGCATCCACCACGCAGACGAAGGGCGAGCCGCAAACGTTCAAGCCGGCGTTGACGGCATCCGCCTTGTTGCCCGCCGATTCTTTGTCCACGACCAGCAGCCGGGACTGGCGCAGGCTTTTGTAGAGGCGCTTGACGCGGGCAGTGGGTATTTCCGCCACATAAAGCACGTGCGCCGGCACGAGTTCATAGCCGCAGGCCAGCCGCTCCAGGGTATCGTCCCTGGAGCCATCGTTGACGATGATGATTTCGAGGTTGGGGTACTCCAATTCCAGAAGCGAGCCAACCGACTCGACAATGCTTCCCGCCTCATTGTGCGCCGGAACGACCAGAGAAATGGGGGGAGTAAACGAAGACTGGGAAAGATTCTCCAGGCGAATGCTGCTGAGCCGTTGCTGGTGGGAGCGGCTTTTGTGGATGGCGGTAACCAACAGGAAGACATAAATGATGTTGGAGGCGAAATAGTAAAGGAACAGAAGCAGCGTGAGGAGTTGGACCAGGGCGGACATCAGGAGGAAACCTTCGGAGAGGCTGCGGCCGGGTCGGGCATCTCCAGGCTGGCCTTGCCCCGCTCCAGGGAGTGCAGCAGGATGGGCGCGGCGAAGCGGCGGTTGGATTGGGATTCCAGAGCCTTGACCACAGCGTCGAATCTGCCGGAACGGTCCAGCTCGGAAATAAACGCCTGCAGAGCGTAGCGGTCTTCCGTGGCCACGATTTTGGCCAGAATCTCCTGCAGGTCGGGCTCCATTTTGGCCAGCACGGTGGCGGCACGCTGGCGCACGTGACGGTTGAGGTCGCACACGGCGCGCAACAGGACGCGGATTTTTCGCTGGTCGGTGAGGGAACCGACGGCCACCACGGCGCGCAGGCGGACAAACCACTCGGGATCGTTGGCCAGCACACTGAGGGTGGGGAAAGCCAGGTCGGGATCAGCGTGAGCCAGGGCGCGAGCCGCGGAAGCCCTCACTTCGGGCAAAGGGTCGGTGGCCAGAACCAGGAGTTCGTCGCCCAGTTCCGGCGAGGCCAGTTCGCCCAGAACCCGGGCCAGCAGTTCGCGGGCCGGCCCAGAGGAAGACGGCAGATAGCTGACCAGGAACTTGCCACTGGAACGGCAGCAGTTGGCCAGGGCATTCTTGATGGGGAACTCAGGGAAGCCGGCAAGCGCTTCAGAGAGCAAGCCTTCGATTATGGGAACGGCAGCCTCGGGAAGGGCGCTGCGGCCAAGGCCGCGGATGGCGGCCATGCGGGTATCGGGATCGCTACCCGCGTCATTGAGAGCTTCGGCCAGGGCCGGCACCGCTTCCGGGGCGCGCGTGCGGCCCAGGGCGACCAGGGCAACGCGCCGGCTCCAGCCCTTGCAGTGCCGGGCCTGGTAGATCCTTTCGTCCAGCAATCCGCTGGCGCGCAGGCAATGCAGGAGTTGTGGGAGTTCCTGCGTTCCCGCAACCTCGATGCTGTCCAGGAGGATGGATTCCACAATGGCGGAGGTGAAGGGATTGGCACGCCAGTCCTGGGGAGGAACGGAGCCGTTAACGATGCCCGGCCATTGCGCGCGGATTTGCAGGGTAGAGCGATTCAGGCGCTGGAAATAGCGGCCGCGGTACCAGCGCCGGAAAACAATAAAGGCGATGAGCAAAGCGATGGCGATGGCAGAGGCGAAAATGCCCTTGAGCACGAGTTCCGCGGGAAGCGCCTTAAAAGCGGAAGCCATAGCTCACTCCCCCGCTGGTCTCGCTCCGTCCCTGGGAACGGTCCTGGGCGGCGACGTATCCGGTGATGTCCTGGGTATTGTTCAGAGCAAGGCGCAAACCGCCGCCGAAAGTGCGTGCGGCAAAGCGCCCGGTCTGGTCAATTTCGGCGAATGATTCCGACCCCACGGCGAACATCAGGTTGCCGGAAAGGCGGCGCGCCAGGGGGAAGCTGAGGCGAGTGCGGCCGTTGGGCTGCCAGTCGTGGCCGGGCACGCCAGAAAAGGCGCTACGGGCCGCATTGATGGAGAGCAACCAGTTCCAGTCGCGGGGGAGGTAGACCAAGGCCGTGCCGCCGAGGGTGAGAATGCGCGCGGTCGAATACCAGTACCAGTGCTGGTCGTAGGAAGCTTCGATGCCGCGAATGAATGGATGGTTCAGGCGGAGGCCGTGACCGTAGCCGAACATGGCCTCCGACTTGGGAATGACACCGTGGTCACGCCCGCCGGCCCCGCCGACAGTGAGCCAGTTGTTTCTGGTGAGATTGCGGGTGACCATGCCGGTGAGTTTTCCGGCGCGCTGCCCAAAGCGCTGATAAACGTCAAAGGAAAAGTTCGTGGCCCAGGAAGAATTCCAACGCGAGGCCAGCGACATGGTCTCCGTGGCGGCGGTGCCGGTGTAGTTGAAGCCATCAAAATCACTGCCGATGCGCAGTTGATGGCGGGTTTCGCCGGCCAGGGATTCGAGTCCGAGGCGAGCGTCATGATCATTGCTATTGAGGCTTAGGGCCTGGCGGAAATTGGAGCGGGCTTCCGCATCTCTTTTCAGCGCCGCCAGGACGCGGCCGCGACGCACAAGGATTTCGGTTTGATCCGGGGCCAATGACTTGGCCTGGTCGAGGACCTGGAGGGCTTGGGAATCTTTGCCGTCCCAGTGCAGCACGTCAGCCAGCCCCAGCAGCATGTCAACATCATCGGGCTTCTGCGAGAGCACAAAACGGTATTCGGTCTCCGCTTCGGCGTGGCGGTTCTTCCAGGCCAGCAGGCGGGCATACCAGCCGTGAGCCTCGAGGTCCGAGGGATGCTCTATGATGCGCGCTTCGGCAAGGGCAATGGCCTGGTCGAGGTCACCGGCTTTGACCGCAGCCCGGACCTGCGACGACCAGTCAGAATTGGAGTCGGAAGCGAGAGCGGGCAGGACCATGAACATCGCCAGCAGCAGGGCTCCGAGCAGGCAGGCCGCCAGCGTCACCCAGTGATGAGCTGAGTTCGGGGCCCACGCGGGCCTTGCTGGTTGCCGGCAAATGCTCATGGCGCGCACGAAGACAGCGGTGGCGATTGCGCCAGCCCTGGAGTCCGTCTGTTGTGGATGATAGTGTCGCCGGGAACCGCCGAAAGGTTACCTTAGTGCTGGCCTGGGGAAGGCCGGCAGGGCAACACCGGTGTTCTGCGGCATGCCCCTACGGAATCAGCGATTTGCAGAGAATCCGGGTAGGCATTTATGCCTGCGGTGTAAGGTTTTTTCCGCTTACGCGCGTAATCGCCGAAGACGGGTCTCGGTACTTCAATCAGAGGGGAGGGGAGCGGGCACGGCTACCACCTGGACGCCTTTCAGTTGCTGCAACTCGGCCAGTGTGCGCGCCCATTCCTTGCGCTGTTTTTTAGTAGCGATGGGCGCATTCAAGTTGCTGTAGAAAGCCAGAATGTTGTCACGCAGATCGGGAGTGACCCCATCAAAGTGGCGGCGGGCCAAGCCATCGAGCAGCGCCGCGTAGGTTTTGTCGGTGAGATTGTACTCGCCGGCGCGTGTGGCCTCACCAGTATCAAAATCGCGATCATTCAATTGCAGGTTGCCGGCTTTTACCTCCTCTATCAAGCGGCGATAGTTGGCGAGGGTGACATCCATGCTCTTCAGGTACATGTCTTCGGTCTGGGTGTTGGGGAGCACGAAATCCACCGCCCGGAAGGGACCGAACTTGGGGATCAGGTGAAAGAGGAAGGCGAGGAAACGTGCGCCGAAACCAGGACGCCGGTATTGGCTGCCCCATTCGCGCTCGTAATAGGAACGGGAGACGTGATAGAGGAAGCGCTTCTGGTTGCGGTTGCGCTTTTCCTTTACCAGGTCGGCGGGCTTGATGAGGAGAGCGACCTTGGTCATCTCCGGAATAACCTTGCTGATGCCGCGCCGGTAGGTGCCAATGGCGAGGTCCTCGTTGTGAATGAGGTCGGTCAAAGGAATGCCGTAGGTGCGTTTGAAGGCGCGCTCCAGCAGGGGCGTGGCGACTTCAAAGCCGATGAAGTCATGGTAGCGGTCGGAGGCGAAGCGGTTTTTGG
>DATGGJ010000690.1:0-3107 GCA_035308585.1 Terriglobales bacterium | reverse complement strand
TTGTAGTGAGGATCGGTTCCTGCGGGGAGGAAATGCCGCGGCTGCGAGCTCTGGTCGTAAAGAAAGCCCGCCACATTGTCAAAAGAGCGGTTCTCCAGCATGACCACTACGATGTGCTGCAGGTTAGAGAGGCGGCTGGGCATGAAAGACATGCTACCTCAGCACTCCGCAGATGCGGGAACCAGCAGGGATTCTTGGTGGCAGTCTCCTCGGTGGTCGCTCCGCGCCCTGTTATTTACGGTTTTCGTCGGGCGTAGTCCGCAGGCAGAGCCTTCGCCAGGTCCTTCCACCCCACCAGGATAAAGCCCTGGTCTTTCAGGAACTGCCGGAACTCGGGGCTGCTGACCATATCCAGGTCGGACTGGCGCCAGGCCGCGCCCCAGTCGGGATGCTTGTAGGTGGCGCCCCGCATCTCGGGGTCGTCAGAGGCGAGGTGCACGATGAGCTGATAAACGCCGGGCTTGAGCGGAGTGAGAGTCTTCTTGTACCAGTCGAACCACTGATCAACCGGCACGCCGGGCACCATCTGCAGCACGGTGTCGGTAAGCGCTTCCTCCCGGGGGATCACGTAACCGGGCGGCACCGGCTCGCTGGGCGTCCTTTCCAGCAGGACCGGCAAATCATACTGGTGGCCGAGGGCTTTGTAGGCGTCGAACAGTTGCTGCGTCTGCATTACCGTGCCCATGTGGGTGTCGAGGTGGGTGAGGTGCACGCCCCAGGCGCGGGCGCGGTCAATCTGGGCGCGGAGCTCCTTCTGCACTTCGGGGATTTTGGCGTTCTGTGCTACCTCGTCTTCCACCAGAGGAAAGTAACCTTCGGAATCGAGCAGGCTAGGAACCTGGTCCTTGGAACTCACCGGGCCCCAGCGATAGGTAGTCCACTCGCTGTTAAGGTCGAGATGAATGCCCAAGTCAGCGTTGGGGTGCGCTTTGGCCCACTGCGCCGCTTCCGGGAACCAGGGGGCGGGCACCAGAATGCTGGCGGAGGTCACCCAGCCATGCTCCAGAGCCTGAATGATGGCGCGGTTGATGGAATGGGAGCCGCCAAAGTCGTCGGCATGGATGACCAGCAGCCGGGCTGAGGGCGGGTAACCCAGCTTTTCCTGCACCGTCTGGCCACGGGCCTGGTTAATGGTGAGAGAGGAAATAATGAGGGCAAACAGGTAAACTGGCTGGAACTTGCGCGCGAATAGCTGGTTCATGGCCCTCCCCGTGACGCAGGAAATGGGAATCAGGCTTGCGGCGGGATGTTACCCCCGCCGCGTGGGGGCTGTAAAGCACGAAATGTTTCGAATGCTTGCGTTTGTTTTCCTTAAGTGCTAGAAACGGGCAGCACGCCGGGATCGAGGCACATGTCAACTTCATCCACCGCCGCCGGGGCGCAGAGCGGCCCCAAGCTGCGCCGGGCGCTTACTCTCTGGGACTTGATTCTTTACGGCGTCATCGTGATTCAGCCGGTGGCGCCCATGTCGGTCTACGGGGTGCTGAGCACGCGCGCCCGCGGCCACGTGGTCACGACCATCCTGATCGCTATGGTGGCCATGCTTTTCACCGCCATCAGCTATGGCAGGATGGCGCGTGCCTATCCCAGCGCCGGTTCTGCCTTCACTTACGTGGGGCAGGAGATCAACGCCGGACTGGGCTACGTGACGGGATGGAGCATGGTGATGGATTACATGCTCAATCCCATTATCTGCGTCATCTGGTGCAGCCAGCAGGCGGTGACCTTTGCGCCGGGGTTGTCCTACTGGATGTGGGCGGTTTTCTTCGCCTTGCTGTTCACTTTTATAAACATGAGGGGCATCAAAACGTCGGCGCGGGTGAACGCCGGGCTGGCGCTGGGCATGGGCGTGGTGATTGCCATCATCTTTGTGACTGCCGCGCGCTACATTTTCGGCGCGCCCCATAGCTCGGGATTTTTTACCAGCCCCTTTTATAACCCGGCCACCTGGAACACCAAGGCGGTGCTGGGCGGAACATCCATCGCGGTGCTGACTTACATCGGATTCGACGGCATTTCGACCTTGTCGGAAGAAGCGGAGAACCCCCGACGCAACATCCTTCTGGCCACGGTGCTGACCTGCCTGGTAATCGGGCTGCTTTCAGCGGCTGAGGTTTACGTGGCCCAGTTGCTATGGCCGATTTCGCGGCCTTACCCCAACGTGGATACGGCTTATGTTTACGTCGCTGGAGTAGCGTGGAAGCCGCTGCTGGCGATTGTAGGAGTCACCCTGCTGGTGGCCAACTTTGGCTCCGGCATGGGAGCGCAGCTGGGAGCGGCGCGCCTGCTCTATGGCATGGGACGAAGCAACGCGCTGCCCAAATCGTTTTTTGGCGCGATTGATCCGCGGCGGCACATTCCACGCAACAATGTCCTGTTTGTGGGCGGCCTGGCGCTGGCGGGAGCCTTCCTGCTCCCCATCATGGCAGGGAGCCAGAACACGGGCTACGGGCTGGGAGCGGAGATGCTCAATTTTGGCGCTCTGATCGCCTTCATGGGCGTAAACGCTGCCGCCTTTGTGCGCTATTACCTGCGCAACCCAGAGAAGAAACTGACCAACCTGATTCCCCCGGCGATTGGATTCTTTGTTTGCCTGCTGCTGTGGCTGAACCTGAGCACGCCCGCCAAGATCGCGGGCAGCATCTGGATGGGCGCAGGCATTGCTTACGGGGCGTGGAAGACCAAGGGATTTAAGGGCGAGCTGGTGGACTTCGATATCCCCGCCGAAGATTAGGTCTCACCACGGAGGACACAGAGAAAGGTTATATCTCCACACGAAAAACACGAAGGAGTGGAAATTCAAAGAAATCCCGCAAGCGAAATACCAGGAAAACCTTCGTGAGTTTTGTGGTTCAAGCTTTTCTCCGTGCGCTCTGTGTCCTCCGGGTGAAAGATTATTCTGCTGTTCCGGGCGCCACGTTCCAGCCGCTCACCTCCACCACCGGCTTGGCTCCGCCCAAATCACTGCTCCGGTAGCTGATGGTCACATCGCGCTTTTCGCCCGGCAGCAGCGAGAAGTAGTTGTCCTGGTAAATCACGGGCAGGACCTCGTTGCCAGCGTTTCCTTTTGCCAGCTTCAGGCGAATGAAGAACGCGAGGGACTTGCT
>DATGGJ010000689.1:0-2168 GCA_035308585.1 Terriglobales bacterium | reverse complement strand
TCCAGCCTTGCGCGTTGTCCTTCTTCTGGCTCATTTCATCCTCCCGGAACAGCCACTCTATACTGCTTGGGCGTTTCCACCGCGGCCAGCCCCTGAACTCTGCTGTTGCGCCGCCTAGAAAATAATTTCATTCAGGTTAAGGAAAGCTTAAGCCGCAACGCCGCATCATCTGCAAGCATGGCCCTGCGGCGCAGACTCCGCGGGCCGAAGTATGGCTCGACGGCTAATATTCTTCCGGCGCGACTTGACCTGCCAGCGGGTTGAACGTCCCGGCGGCGTCTTCCGCGCTATCGAAAACTTCAAAAATCGTAAGCAGCCTGGTAATGCCGAGCACATCCCGCAGACGAGGGTTCAGGTTAGCCAATTTGATCCCGCCTCCTGCCTGGCGGGCGGAAGCGTGCAGCCCGGCGAGCACGCCCAGGCCCGTGCTGTCTATATGAGTGACACTTCTCAGGTCGAGCACAATGTATTTGCACTCACCCAGTGCTTCCTTCACTAGATGCCGCAGCTTGGCCGACTCCTCGCCCAGCACGATTCGGCCGCTGCACACCAGAACACTGCCGCCGGCCACGTTGCGTGTGCTCATTTCAAGAGACATGTCGGCTTCCTGAATTTCGCCGCAAACGATAACTCCAGACCCCGCCCGATGCAAGCGCGCTCCACGGTCAGTCGCGGCGGCTGCGGGTTGCAAACCAGGCTCTTCCAAGATATCGTTTGCCTCACTCGCGCCGCTGGCCCGGCATATAGAGCCGAAGGACAGCCGCATGCGGATTGGGGCTGCGAATAGCCTTCACATCGAGCCAGACGTCAGGAGAATGCGGATGAGTAAGGAAGCCGCCATTCGCGGCAAGCGCCAGTGGGTCAGCCTCATCCCTTATGGCGTCACCGAGCAGCATCCCAACGCCTACAAGGACATCGCCGCCACCCTTTGGGAAAACCGCGACAACCTGGGCTACGCCTGGCGCATTTTGAACAATGGTTGCTGCGACGGCTGCTCCCTCGGCACCAAGGGCATGCACGATTGGACCATGAAGGGCGTCCATCTTTGCGCCGTGCGCCTGCAATTGCTGCGCCTGAACACCATGCCCGCCATGGACTGGCGCCAACTGGAAGAGGTAGAGAAACTGCGCGGCTTGTCGGAAAAACAGCTGCGCAAGCTGGGCCGCCTGGCTGTTCCCATGATCCGCCGCCGCGGCGAAAAAGGGTTCCGCCGGATATCCTGGGACGAAGCAATCACCACGGCTGCCGGACAACTGCGCGGCATGGACCCGCGCCGCATTGCCTGGTACATCACCTCCCGCGGCCTGACCAACGAGGCCTACTACGCCCACCAGAAAGTAGCGCGCTTTCTCGGCACCAACCACGTGGACACCAGCGCCCGCATCTGCCATGCCCCCAGCACCGCGGCGCTGAATGCCACCGTCGGCTGCGCCGCCACCACCTGCTCCTACAGCGACTGGATCGGAAGCGACTTGATTGTTTTTGTGGGCAGCAACCCCGCCAACAACCAACCCGTCACCACCAAGTACCTCTACTACGCCAAGCAGGCGGGCACCAGGATATTCATGGTCAACCCTTACCTAGAGCCCGGCCTGGAGCGTTACTGGGTGCCCTCGGTGGTGCGCAGCGCCCTGTTCGGCACGCGCCTGGTGGATGATTTCTTTCCCGTCCATGCCGGAGGAGACATTGCCTTTGTTTATGGGGTTCTCAAGTTCCTGATCGAGAACGGCTGGGTGGACCGCGAGTTCATCGCCGCGCGCACCCTGGGCTGGGACGAACTGGAAGCCAAAGTACGAAGCCTCTCCTGGGAAGAACTGGAGCGCGGTTCCGGCCTCGCCCGCGCCGATATGCTGCGCTTCGCGGAGGCCTTCGGCAAAGCGAGCAGCGCGGTGGTGGTGTGGAGCATGGGCATTACCCAGCACCGCTACGGCAGTGATAATGTGCGTGCCCTGGTCAACCTGCAACTGGCCAAGGGAAACGTGGGCCGCCCGCACACCGGACTGATGCCAATCCGCGGCCACAGCGGCGTGCAGGGAGGCGCCGAAATGGGCGGCATGCCCGGTGCTTACGTCATGGGTTCGGCGGTCACCGAGGAGAATGCACGCCTCTTTGCTGAACCCCATATGTGGGGCTTCGAGCCGCCAGCTTGGAAAGGTCTAACCGCCTCC
>DATGGJ010000688.1:0-1792 GCA_035308585.1 Terriglobales bacterium | reverse complement strand
GGCGCATACCCCCGCCACCAACTCGGCGTGCTGGGTGGTGCTGACGAACAGCATCCACAAGCCGAGCAGAAACAGGAATTCAACACCGGAGAACGTTATGGCTTTGAGGACCCTGCCGCGCAATCAGGCCGCCTTTTTACGGTTTTCCCGCTCTCAAGTAGAAAGCAGAGTAGAGGGGCAGGTTGCCCGGCGCCAGGAAACACCTGGGACAACCACTTCGTTCCAGGCGGACCAACGCGGCGGGACCTGGGCAATTTGCGGGATCAGCCTTCCTGGCCAGCTTTCACTTGCCCGTAATTGAGCAGGCTCACGATTATTACTCCGCCCACGATGTTGCCCATGGTGGCAAATGCCAGCCAATGGAAGTACTGGCTCACCGGCACTATGCCGGCGAAGACCGCGCTCCAGATTTCGCCGCTGCTGGCGATGCAGTGGGCAAAGTGTCCCAACCCCACCACAAAGCTGAGCAGCCAGATGACGATGATCTGCCCTATGGTCCAATGGCTGGCGGTTACCATCCAGGCCACCAGCGCGATGAGCCAGCCGCCGACCACGCCCGACCAGAAGGCATGAACCGAGGTTTGCGCCGCAATCTGCAAGCCGAGCCTGGCCAGGATTTCAGCCACTTTAGGCTCCAGGGCGCCACTCTTGATGGCCAGCAAGCCAAAGCCCAGTGCGCCCACCACGTTGCTGGCAAACACCACGCCCCAGAGGCGCAGTGTGTTGCCGACGTGCTTGTGCTCGTCCAAAACCAGCACCACGGGGTAAAGCGTGTTCTCGGTGAACAGCTGGGCGCGGCCGATAATCACCGCAATGAATCCCAAGGGATAGAAGAGATAGGAAATAAACTCGCCGGGCTGTCCTGTGCCCAGCAGGGCCTGCACGATGGCTACTGCCAGTCCGGTCAGTCCCATGGTGACCCCACCGGCCAGGCCGGAGAAGGCCAGGGCCCGGGAGGAGCGGTTCAATTCCTCGCGCGCGTTGCGCGACACACCTTCAAAGATTTCGTGGACACTGCGGCGCGAAGAATCGAGAGTGACCGGCTGCGGCTGCTTGGGCACGCAGATGAGATGCAGATTTGTGGCTCCGCTACCGCCCGCCTTAATTCACCGCCAAGTCCTGGTGGTTTCAGCGCCCCGCGGCAGCGGAATGGGCTGCCTTCGGCGCCTCGTTCAGCACCAGCCAGTACAGGCCCAGTTGCTTGGTCGCGTCCATGAACTGCACGAAGTCCACCGGCTTGCAGACGTAGCTGTTGGCCCCCAGTCTGTAGCTGGTGACCACGTCTCCTTCTTCGTCAGAGGAGGTGAGCACCACCACCGGGACCAGCCTGGTCCGGGGGTTGGCGCGCGAGCGGCGCAGCACTTCCAGGCCGTCCACCTTGGGCAGCTTGAGGTCGAGAAGAATGAGTTGCGGTACGGGAATGGGAGGGCGTCCCGGGTCGCCTTCCGCCCCGAACAGCAGCTCGAGCGCCTCCGCCCCGTCATGGGCCACAATGATGTCGTTCAGCACGTGCGCTTTTTTCAGCGCGCGGATGGTGAGCGCTTCGTGGTCCGGGTTGTCTTCCACCAGCAGGATGCTTGTGTTTGGCATTTCTTACTCCTATTCAGATCCTTCGCCTTATGACTCCAGCGAGAAATAAAAGGTCGCGCCCTTGCCCACCGAGCCTTCCGCCCACACCTTCCCCCCGTGCCGCTTGATGACGCGCTGCACCGTGGCCAGCCCGATGCCGGTGCCTTCGAACTGCTCTTGGGGATGCAGGCGCTGAAAAGGTGTGAACAGCTTGTTTACGTAG
>DATGGJ010000687.1:0-3840 GCA_035308585.1 Terriglobales bacterium | reverse complement strand
CCGTGAAAGATGCCGCCCTGCTGCTGCGCATCATTGCCGGGCGCGACTCCATGGATTCCACTTCGGCCGAAGTTCCGGTTCCCGACTACACCCAGGAAATCGGCCGGCCGGTAAGAGGGCTGCGCCTGGGCGTGCCGCGTGAGTATTTCGGCGAGGGTCTTGATGCCGATGTGCGCTCCGCCGTGCAAGCCGCCATTCAGGCCCTGGCTGAGAAATGCGGCTGCGAAATTGTGTCCATTTCCCTGCCCCACACCGAGTACGCGATTCCCACTTACTACCTGATCGCCACCGCCGAGGCTTCTTCCAACCTGGCGCGCTACGACGGCGTGCGGTATGGATTCCGTGCTCCACAGGCAGGCACGCTGGCCGAGATGTACCGCCGCACCCGCGACCAGGGCTTTGGCCCCGAGGTGAAGCGCCGCATCATGCTGGGCACCTACGCCCTCAGCGCCGGCTATTACGACGCCTATTACCTGAAGGCGCAGAAGGTGCGCACCCTCCTGGCCCGTGATTTCGAGCAGGCCTTCGAAAAAGTGGATGCGATCGTCACTCCCACCAGCCCCACTGCCGCTTTCAAGCTGGGCGAGAAGGTAGACGACCCCCTGGCCATGTATCTGGCCGACATTTTCACTGTGGTCGCCGACCTGGTGGGCATTCCCGGCATTTCTGTGCCCTGCGGCGAAACTCGCGAGCGGCTGCCGGTCGGCCTGCAGATCCTGGGAAAGCACTTCGACGAAGCCACCGTTCTGCGCCTGGCCCATGCCTACGAGCACGCGCGGGCGGCGGCCTAGCTTGCGGAAGGAACCCGAAATTCTATGCTAGTTCTTGATCGTAGCCGCGCCGTGCCCGGGGATGTTGAAGTCCAGAGGTTTGCCGCTGCGGGGCTGGAAAGTGACGCGAGCGGGGTTGCGCTGCCAGGCTGGGGCCGGACATTCCGAATCCGGCGTATTGGAATTGGCGGCCGCGCCTAAATCCTGGTGGATGAGTGGCTTCTTACGGCCCAGTTGCGCGACCACGGCAAAAACCTTCTCCCCGTCGTCGGAAATCCCGCAGTAAGCCACGTAATCGCGGTACCAGCTGGCCACTGAATAGAAGGGATCAAAATCAGGCAGCTTGAGCTCGGAAACCCGGCCGCTGCCGCGGTCCACCAGCAACCAGCCCCCGCGCTGCCACTTCCAGTGCGGGACTTTGTTGGCGTCTTCGGGGAGCTGGTCATTCAGCCGGTAAGCGCGGCGAACCACGAACAGCCGGTCGGTCAAATCGTATGCCTGGCCCAGGGTGAAGTCTTTAACATCGCCGTCCACGTATAGAGCGCGCACATTGATGGGCTGCACCTTGTCGTCGGAGGGCCCAACGAACCACTTGACGGGCAACCACTTACCCCAGGTGATCTGGTGGCGCCGGGCGAAAACGGGGGAAACCGCCAATAAGAGGACGAGAACACAACGCGCTACTCGGCCCATGGTTTCAGCCTAATCCCGCAGAGGTACCGAGGCAAGCACCGCCTGCGCTACTTGGCGTTTGGCAAGCCCGCCCGCTTGGCCGTACAATGCCAGCGTACTGGGTCTCCATGGTCATGAGGTTCTCCCCGCCTCTGGATGCAACCAATCTGCTGCTCTCTTCCTCCCATGGGGAGATGCCTGAACTCCTGCCGCGGCGCATTGCCACCATCCTGGTGGTGGACGACAACGCAGATAACGCCTTATTAATGAGAGAGTTGCTGACGGGCAAGGGTTATGAGGTGGTGGTTGCCCTGCAGGTGGAGCAGGCGGAGCAAAAAATCCGCCAGCATCATCCCGACCTCATCCTGCTGGACGTGGTAATGCCGGGCAAGTCCGGCTATGAGCTTTGCCGCGAGCTCAAAGAGGACGCCGCTACCCGGCTGATTCCTGTGGTCATGATTACCGGTTTAACCGACCGCGAAGACAAGGTGCGTGGCATCGAGGCCGGGGCCGACGACTTCCTGAACAAGCCCATTTTCCCGGAAGAGCTGTTTGCCCGGGTGAAATCCCTGCTTAAGCTGAAGGAATTCACCGACGAACTGGAAAATGCCGAGGCCGTGCTGTGCACCCTGGGATTAAGCGTGGAGGCGCGCGACCCCTACACCGAAGGCCATTGTGAACGCCTGGCCCGCTATGCCGGCGATCTGGGACGGCGCATGGGGCTGGACGAAGCCTCGGTGGTCGCTTTGCGCCGCGGAGGTTACCTGCATGATCTGGGCAAAATTACTGTTCCCGACGAAATCCTGAAAAAAGGCGCCAATCTTTCCCAGCAGGAATGGGAGATCATGAAGCGGCACCCCATTACCGGGGAAAACATCTGCAAGCCGCTGAAATCGCTGCGCCTGGTGCTACCCATCATCCGCCACCACCACGAGCACTGGAACGGCACCGGCTATCCCGACGGCTTGACCGGACGCCAGATTCCCATGCTCTCGCGCATTCTGCAGGTGGTGGATGTTTACGACGCGCTGCGCACCGAACGGCCCTACAAACCCGCCCTCACCCATGAACAGGCCGCCAAGACCATGCGGGAAGAAGCCCGGGCGGGGTTGTGGGATGGCGACATGGTGGACGAATTCTTCAAAATGCTGGCCGCGCAGGCACAAGTAGCGTAAACAGCGGCAGCTTCTCCCAAGTTACCGACATCTATGCATTCATGCCTGGGCGTGGGTTTCGCAATCGCCAGCGGCGCAGTACCATCGAAAGCGGCGCGAAAATCTTTCTGGCAGCCAGAATGGCGACCACTCTGAATCAACCACCGAAGTACAGCATCGTCATTCCGGCCTTCAACGAAGGCCAGCGCATAACCGCCACTCTGGACAAGGTGCTGGCCTATATCGGACAACAGGGCTGGAAGGCGGAAGTTATCGTGGTGGACGACGGGTCGCGCGATGAAACGCCGGCCATCGTCCGCGGTTACGCCCAGCGCCACCCCGCGGTCCGCCTGCTGCAGAACCCGGGCAACCGCGGCAAAGGCTACAGCGTGCGCCACGGCATGCTGGAAGCGCGGGGCGACCTGCTGCTGTTCAGCGACGCTGATTTATCCTCGCCCATCGAGGAAGCAACCAAGCTGTTCGCGGCGCTGGCGGAAGGCGCCGAGGTGGCCATCGGTTCACGCTGGCTGCGCAGCGAACTGCAGACGGCTCGCCAGCCTTTCTATCGCCAGCTTTTCGGGAGAGTGTTCAACCTGCACTTGCGCGTCCTGCTGGGCCTGCGCTTCAAGGACACGCAGTGCGGTTTCAAGGCCTTCACCGCGGGCGCGGCTCAGGCTCTTTTCCCCCGGCAAAAAATCGAGCGCTGGGGCTTCGATCCCGAACTGCTGTTCCTGGCGCGCAAGTTCGGACTGCCGGTGCGCGAAGTGGCCGTGCAATGGGCGCATGACAATCGCAGCAAAATAAGCTATCTGAAAGATGGCTTGCGCATGGGGATGGAAACCCTGCGCGTCCGCTGGTACTCGCTGAGAGGGCAGTACCCTCGCGAAACGCCGGAATGCACCGTAAATCAGGCTTAAGAGGCTATCGCGCGCTGGGTGCGGATGGGCACCACCACTACGCCCTGCCCGCGATTGAACGACAGGGTCATCCGTTGCGCGCAACGCCCGCACAGCCAGAAAAATTCCAGACGGCGGGTGGTCTTGCGATCTTGCGCCAGCTCGGGCTGATTATTGGGCGCGGGCGCGCTCCGAGGCGCTTCCGCTCCCACCTCCATCTGGTACAACTTACCTTCCCGCAGGTAGAGGAAGGGGGCGTGGCAAGACGGATTGGCGCATTTGGCTAACATACAATTCGCTGAGCACACATTCGCGCAGCGGACCTGTGTCGGCTGAGCTGTAGGATGC
>DATGGJ010000686.1:0-2477 GCA_035308585.1 Terriglobales bacterium | reverse complement strand
GATCCGCCTCGATTTCCCAGGTTACAGTGGGGAAACTTCGCTCGAGCCCATCGAATGGGATGAGTGGCTGCAGAAGTTTGACGAGAACAATCTGGCGCTGCTGGTGGAGGATGAGACCGCAGGCGGAGAGCAGAGTAACTTCAACAAGATCATAGGACGCGAGACTGCGGCGGGCAGGGCGAGTGGAAGGAAAACATCGCGACGCGCGAAACCTGCTGCGGGACGTGAACAAGGCCGGCGGAGCAGCAGCAGCCGTTCCGCCTCCTCGGCTCGCGCCAGTTCGCGGCGCGGAAGCCGTTCGCGGTCCGGTACTCGAAGAGCCACAACTTCCCGTACTTCCAGCCCGCGTTCAGAACGTTCCGCCAGCGCCCGCGGAAAAAGCAGCCGCAGCTCACGCTCGCGCTCATCCCGGCCGGTCACGGGCAGGAAGCGGGCGCAAAGCGCGCGCGGCAATTCCCGCTCCCGTTCGCGGCGGCGTGCGGCCTGATTTGTTGCGGCAACGCAAAGACGATCCCGATCCACCTCAGCCACCGGGGCAGCAACCGCCTGCTCCGGTGGAAGAGCCTCCCGATTCTCCTCAGTCCAATCCGCCCGCTCCCGTGCGGGAGCCCGGTCCCGCTCCGCCCAAGCGCATGCAGGTTTGATTGTTGGGGGCATCCCCACCGCAACGCACCGGCTGCCGGATTCGCTTGTCGGAGCGAATCCCTGAATCTCTCCCTTTCTGAGTGTCGGGGCTTCGGAGGGCTCAGCTACTCGATCTGCACCAGCCCGCCGGATTCGGGGATGCCGTCGGGCGTAGCGGGCCGTTGGGGAGCGCGCCACTTGTCCACGTAGGCCACCTGGTGCACGCAGGAAACGGTGCAGTGCGGCGCGCAGGATTTCTCAGTCAGATACTCGCGGCGGATATCTTCCACCGTGTAGTCCATCAGCGGCTTGGCGGGATACCCGCGCTGCTGCGAGCAGTAGTGCACCAAACCATCCTCGCAAACATACAGGTAGCGGGCCCCGGCGCGGCAGCGCCACTCGTTCGGCCGCCCGTCAGCGATGTTGTCCTGGAAGAAATTGATGCGGGCGTAGCTGCCCTTTTCCATGGCCTTCATCTGGCGATAAACTTCGCGTTCCTGGGCGCCCAGCGGCTGCAGTTGCCCGTCGCCATCGTGAATAATGCCGATTGTGGAAGTGAAGCCCAGTTCCACCGCGCGGCGGCCCACGGCCAGCGCATCTTCGGGATTGCGGATGCCGCCGCCCACCACGGAATTGATGTTGACGTGAAAATCGGCGTGCTCCGCCAGCAGTTGCAGCTTCTTGTCCAGCACCTTCAGACTCTTTTTGGAAACGTCGTCGGGCAGCACGTTATCAATGGAGATCTGCAGGTGCTCCAGTCCGGCGCGGTTCAGCCGCTGGATGCGTTCCGCCGTGAGCAGGTAGCCGTTGGTGATCAGGCCGGCGATGATGCGGTGCCGGCGGACGCGGCCGATGATGTCGTCCAGTTGGGGATGGAGCAGCGGTTCGCCGCCGCTGATGCACACCACCGTGGTGCCCAGCGCCGCCAGTTTGTCCACCCGCTGGAACATGGTTTCCAGGGGCACGGGCTTGGAGAAATCGTCGTATTCGTTGCAGTATTTGCAAGCCAGATTGCAGCGTCGAATAGGAATGATGTGTGCCAGAATGGGATGATCGGTGTCAGCAAGACCCTTGAAAATCATCCTCCATTCGCGACTTCGGCGATGAAACTGCAACACTCGCCTTCTGGCCAGCACTGGAAGGGTGGGCATACGTATTCGAATGTGATAGTAAATCACATCTTGTGAACAACTTGCAGGGTTCTGCAGCGTGCAGCCGCTTTTGAAGGGTAAATGGTAATTTCCCGGGCTGGGGCAGCACGGAGGTTCCGGTCGCTCAAGGTCCTCCACCTGACGGAAACCGCGGAAACGGACGAGGCTAGGCTCAGGAAATCCATTCGAGCGCTGGAAGTGTTGCGTCTTCCACAAGAGGTCCCACTAGTTCACAACTTGTACACAGAAACTTTGCTTCCGGGTATTGCGCCCTTCCGGCGGCTGGTGCAGAGTCAAATCAGGCTCTATGAAGGCTTCCCTGGATGTCTGCCCCGTCTGCGAAGGCACGGGCTGGAAAAGCGTCGCGACGGGCAACGAGCGGCGGGTCACACGCTGCGATTGCACGCTTCGCTCGCGCGGCGAGCGGCTGCTGGCGCAGGCCCGCATTCCCAAGCGCTACGAACACTGCGAGCTCTCCAATTTCGACTTTGAGGGCCCGCACAAGTCCCTGCTGCCGGCAAGAATGGCAGCCTACAAGTTCGTAGAAGAGTACCCGGTGGACAGCGCCGGCCTGCTGTTGATTGGGCCCATCGGCGTGGGCAAGACGCACCTGGCGGTGGGAATCATCAAGGAATTAGTCCTCAGCAAAGGCATTGCCTGCCTGTTCTACGACTATCGCGAGCTGCTGAAGGAGATTCAGAA
>DATGGJ010000685.1:0-7304 GCA_035308585.1 Terriglobales bacterium | reverse complement strand
GCAAGCATGTGTGGCACGACTCCAGGCCACTGCCCTGGGAAGAAGACATCGCACGTTTCCATCGCGCACTGGAAGCTTTCGACACGCGGCTAGCGAATGGTCAGCCGCTGGGATTCTCCGCGGAAAAACTGTTCCAGGGGCCAATCGCCGACGCGTTGACCCACGTGGGTCAGATTGCCCTGCTGCGGCGGATAGCGGGCGCTCCCATCCGCGGCGAAAACTACTTCCGGGCGCAGATTGAAGCCGGCCGCGTGGGGCAGGCCCAGGCAGCCGCCGTACAGGAATTCGAGTAAACGCAGAAGTCGGCAGCCAGGAGTCAGTAGTCAGCCGCCCTGCGGGAGCCCTGAGCTTGCCGGGGCGCTGGGGTCACAAAATTCCCCATAGAAACAAAAGGGCACGGCGCCAGAGGCCGTGCCCTCAATTTCAACCTGAAAAAACTCTACTGCCGGAAGGATGCCGCGGTGGCCGAATCGCGATCGGCGGCGCCGGTATCAGGAGGAGCGCTGGTCATCGCAGTTTCCGGATTAATAAGTCCGTCTTTGCTGGGTCCCAGGCCGAGAGCAATCAGAGCGCGCGAGTCAGGCACCATCTTGGTCTGCCAGCCATGGTCTTCCTGGAAGCGGGCCATGGCATCGCGGGTCGCCTGATCCCAAACTCCGCTGGGCTGGCCGTGCAGGTAGTTCTGCCGCAGCAGGGCCTCCTGGATGGCGCGGGTACGCTCGGCATCAGGTCTCCGCTGGCCACGGTATTTCCAGGCCATTTTCTTGCTGTGGCGCGAGCGGCTATGGCGCGAGTGCTGCGCGCTCTTGTGCGCAGCCGCAGCGTGCTTATGAACGGCCTTTTTGGTTTTTGCCGCCGCCAGACTGGTCATCAGCAGCAGCGCTGAAAAAGTAGCGAAAAAAGTTCGCGATCTGTTGCCCCGCAAGCGATTCACCTCAAAATTGTGGTTGCGCGCCGATTGCTTTATTGCCGGCAACACCAGGCCAGCCGGGGAAGCCGATACGGGCTGGCTACCAGCATCATCCCTGATTTGATGCCGGCACACCAGCACTCTTTGGGCACTTCCGCTGGTTACGGAAGTGTACCGCCCATGAAAATGGTTCCACCCTGGGGACCCGCACCCCGTGGATGGACGAGGAAGACTACATCCTGACCGCTCTTAAGTCCAGAGACAATGCGGTTAAAGTCATCCTCGTTGTTAACTTTCTGCTTATTTACCTCCAACACAACATCTCCCCGGTTCAGCCCGATGTCGTCGGCGAAGGAGCCCGGCTTCACGTCGGTAACTACAACTCCGCTCGTGCTGGTCAGACCGAGGCGGTCCGCCATGTCCTTACTCAGGTCCTGAACGGTGACGCCCAGTTTACTCTGCGTGGGCTGCACCTCCTGCCCGCCCTCCGGTTCTTCTCCCAAGCGAGCGCCGAACAACTTCTGGCGATCCGCGACCGTAACCGGAAGGGTTATTTTCTTGCCACCGCGAACGATGCCCAGCTCCACCCTGGTACCCGGCTTGCGCCCGGCAATGTCGGCCACCAGTTCGTCGCCGGTCTTAACCGGTTTCCCATCCACGGCCACGATCGTATCGCCCACCTGCACGCCCGCCTTGGCCGCGGGACCGTTGGGAACCACATTGGAGATGGTCACGCCCGAGTTGACGCCGTACACGCGCGCGATGGCGGGGATGGCCTGGGCATTGAACTCCACGCCAATGGAGCCGCGGGTAACGCGATGCTCCGGCCCGATCAACTGGTCATAAACATGGATGACGGTGTTGGAGGGCAGGGCAAAGCCGACGCCCGCGTAGGCGTTGGTTTCAGTGAGAATAGCGGTATTGATGCCGATCACTTCACCCGACATGTTGACCAGCGGGCCCCCGGAGTTACCGGGATTAATCGCAGCATCGGTCTGAATAAAATTCTGGAACTGCCGCGCCGGGACAATGTTGCGGCCGGTTGCGGAAACAATTCCGGCGGTGACGGTTTCCTGAAGGCCGAAGGGGCTGCCGATCGCCAGCACCCAGTCACCCGGCTCCATGCCGTCGGAATTGCCCAGCTTGGCCGCGGGCAAGGCACGATTCAGGTCAATCTTGATGACTGCCAGGTCCGTCTCCTGGTCGGTGCCGATCACCTTGGCATCGTGGCTCACGCCCGGAGGATCGTCTTTGAGCCGCACCCGGATGCGGTCGGCTTTTTCCACCACGTGCCGGTTGGTCACGATGTAACCCTTGGAATCCACGATCACACCCGAACCCAGGGAGCGCTCACGAATATCGGGGTTGCCGCCAAACACATCGGGCCCTTGTCCACCCTGGCCCCCTTGCCCGCCCTGCCCGCCGAAAAAACGGTCGAAGAAGTCCTGGAAGGGATTTTGGTCGTCATCACCGCCGCCCGGAGGCCCACCACGCCGGTGGGGATTCTTGATGGTGGTTTCGGTGTTGATGTTCACCACGCTAGGTTCCAGCTGCTTGGCAATAGTGGCAAAAGCGTTCGACATCTGGCGCGGCGACGGCACTTGCAATGGGGTGGCATCGGCTGAGGAGTTCTTGCTCTCCTGCCCTCTGACGCCGTAGGACACCACTGTGCCGATCAGAATTCCGACCGCCAGGGTTATAAGAATGGTCAAAGCGTAGGCTGGGCGACGCGCCGTCAGCCTTGCCCAAAACGAGCGGGCATTCATACGTTGCCTCCGGGAATGGTACGCAAAAGGAGATTATACCTGCCGCTGATAAAGGCGGGAAAACCCATGAAGTTGAGCAGGTGGAACTCACCATTGCATTAGACGCAGAAAAGCGGAAATTCGTTATCAGGCCGCGCCCGCAACAGCGCTTTTTTGTGGGCCTGGCGGCTCTTTGTAAAGCGTCCGGGTTGACTACTGGACGTCAAGTTGCGCCAGCGGCTCAGTACATCCTGCCGGCCACCACCGCCAGGAAGATACCGGTGTAAGCCCCGATGGCGCCTACTATGACTAAGGCTCCGAAGGCGAGGACGGTAAGCAAATCAAAAACCTGTTGCACGCAGCAGCGCACCAGTTTCAATAGTCCCCAGAGTTCGAGCACGATCAGTACGGGCAGCACGACAGCGGCCAGGACGTAGGAGTGCGGCAGGCGGGGGGCAAGAATCAGAAACACGATGGCCGGCAGGAAGGCGAATGCGGAAGCGATGGCCAGCGCGGCGCCGCGAAAAAACAGCTTCTCCCGCTGACGCCAGGTCAATGGCGGAAACCACGTCACTGGGCCTCGAAGACCGCCTTGCCCGCCACCACCGTGCGCAGCACCCGGGTATGCAGGATCTGGGCTGGGGGAACGCGGGTGATGTCGCGGTCCAGCACTACAAAATCCGCCCACATGCCCGGCTGCAACATGCCCTTCTCGTGCTCGGCGAACTGGGCATAGGCGGAGCCGGTGGTGTAGGCGGCGATAGCCTGGTCAATGGTCAGTTTCTCTTGCGGAAAATATTCCGCGGTGCCGGATTCATTCTTGCGGGTAACGGCGGCGTACAGGCCTCGAAACGGGGTGATCGCTTCCACCGGGTAATCGGTGCCGAAGGCCAGCCACACGCGGTTTTCCAGAAAGCTCTTCCAGGCATAGGAGTAGCGGGCGCGTTGCGGGCCCAGGCGCGCCAGCGCCCAGTTCATGTCGGTCAGCAGGTGATTGGGCTGCATGGAGGCAATGACGCCCAACTCGCGGAAGCGGGCGAACTGCCCGGCATCGAGCACCTGGGCATGCTCCACCCGCCAGCGATGGTCCTGGGTGCGAACCGCCTGCGGCTGGCGTTCCTGCAGGTAGCGGTCCGCCTCGGCGAAGGCCTGCAGCGCCATTTCCACGCCGCGGTCGCCGATGGCATGGAAGCCCACCTGGAATCCAGCCCCCGCGCGCTCGTCCATCATGGCGTTGAGTTTGGCCTGGTCAAAGCGTGGTATCCCGGAATTCCGCGGGTCGTCGCTATAGGGCGCCAGCAGTGTGGCCGTGCGCGAACCCAGCGACCCGTCCATAAAGCCCTTCAGCATGCCGGTGTGCAGCATGGGGTCGGACTGGGAATGATAAGCGCGGTGTTTTTCCAGAATGTCCAGCGAATCCACAAACGGCAGCCATTCGCAGAGGCGCAGGGTGAGCTTGCCCTGGTTCTCCAATTCCTCGGCCACCAGGAAATCGTCCCAGTCGGAGAAATCCTGGGCCGAGGTGATGCCCGACTGAGCCGCGTCCTGCAGCGCGATTTGCATGGCGCGCAGATGCTGTGCCGGCATAGCTTTGGGCTCTTTGGAGGTAACCAACTCCATGGCGGAATCTTCGCGCAGGATGCCGGTAGGCTCGCCCGCGGCATCGTGGTCAATCTTGCCGCCCGGCGGGTCGGGAGTGTTCCGCGTGATGCCGGCGGCGCGCAGGGCGGCGCTGTTGACCACGGCGATGTGGCCGTCCACGCGTCCGAAAAATGCGGGATGATCGCTGGTGACGGCATCCAGGTCCTGGCGCGTGGGCAGCTTTCCGCCCGGCCACACGGTGTGGTCCCAGCCGCGCCCGCGAATCCACTCGCCCGGTTGCGCGCTCTTTACCCGCTCGGCGATGCGCGCCAGCATTTCCTGCAGGGAGCGCGTGCCGGTCAGGTCCACGTTCATCTTGCCGAAGCCGGCGGAGGCCAGGTGGGTGTGAGCGTCGTTGAAGCCGGGCATCACAAAGCGTCCCCGCAGGTCCACCACCCGCGTACGCTTGCCCTTGAGTTTGGAGATTTCCGCGTCCGAGCCGACCGCGATCACGCGCCCTTGGCCGACCGCCATGGCCTGCGCCCTTGGTTTGACTTCCACGTAGGGAGGCGAAAAAGTCTGCACTGCGCCGGTATAGATGTTTCCGTGCAGGTAGATTGTGTCCGGGGAGGCGGATTGAGCGTGCGCGGCCATCATGGCTGCAATTAGAAAGGCAAATAAAACTGCCGGCTTCACGCTGCCACTCCGGTTAAAGCCAGAGTCGCGAGCAGAATTCTTTTCAGCGCCAGTTCGCGGCCGGCGCAGTCGAACCACTCCTGCAGGGTATGGGCGCCGCCGCCCGTGCCGCCGCCGCCGATGGCCAGCGCCTCCCGGCCCAGCGACAGGGGGATGTTGGCGTCGGTGGAGGCGCGCTGCACCTGCGAAGGATTACCCAGGTGCGAATCCACCGCGCGCAACACGCGCAGGATGCGGGCGCTGGAATCCAGTTCGCCCGCCGGCCGGCTGCCGATCACGCTGGCCTCATAGGTGAGAGCGCCGTTGCGCGCCCTGCCCGCATCCGCCATCAACGCCTGGTCGAGGGCAACGCGCAACGCCGTTTCCAGGCGGTCAATCTCGGCTGAAGAGGTGGAACGCAGGTCCACCCGCATGCTGGCCGATTCCGGAATGGAGTTCACCGAAGTTCCCCCGCGGATGACTCCGATATTGAAGGTGGTCTTGGGCACGGCCGCCACCCGCACCTGGGTGAAGCGCTCGATGGCGCGGGCCAGCACGATGATGGGATTGGGGGCGCCGAAGTCGCTCCAGGAATGGCCGCCCGGGCCGCGCACCACAATTTCAAAGCGCCGGCTGCCCAGGGCCTCGGCCACGATGGAGTCCGCACCCGCCCCGTCCAGCACCAGCGTGGCCTTAATAGCCTCCGACCAGTGCGGGTCGGAAAAAATGTGGCGCATGCCGCGCAGGTCGCCCTCGCCTTCTTCCCCCACATTGCCGATAAACACCAGCGGCCCCAGGTGGCGGATGCCGGAGTCCTGCATCGAGCCCGCCGTGGCCAGCAGCGCTGCCACTCCGGCGCCATTGTCGGAAATACCGGGGCCATACAAACGGCTGCCTTCGCGCCGCGGGCGCAACGTGGTCCCCGCGGGAAACACCGTGTCTATGTGAGCGCTGATGGCCAGAAAGCGGTTGCTGGCCTCGATGCCCCGCCGGACGCCGAACACGTTCCCCACTTCATCTATGTGAACGTCATCCAGTTCCAGTTCGCGAAAACGCTCCGCCAGCCAGAAAGCACGCTCGCCCTCCCCAAAAGGAGGTCCGGCAATTCCCGCCAGCTGCATCTGCCACCCGGCGATTTGGGGTTCCTGGGCAACAAACCAGCGAAATGCGGATTGCACCGGCGGGAGTCCTGCCAGGCGGGCGATCTCCTGGATGGAGGGCGCGGCTTCTGCGGTTTCGGGACGTGAGCCGGGTGCCATGCGGACGAAGCTTCATATTACAACGGCGCCCCTGTGGCGCGGATGGCCAGGGCGCCTCCCCCTCTTTTAAATCTCTGCCGAGGGGAAAGCTTGCGGCTTCAGCTGCACGAGAGAACTGGGTGGGACCGATACTGGACGCCGGCACCGGCCACTAATAAATCTGATACCCGGGCGCAGGCACACGCACGTCGGGCTTGCTAGCCATGAGCAACAAGGCGCCGATGCGCTTGAAGTCGCGCAACTCGGCTGCGTTCTTGAACCACTTGCCGCTGTACTCGTCGGGCGTGGGTGTGTCGTCGGGAATACGCCGCGCCTCCACCTTCTCGAAGGCGTGGCGCTTCAGCATCTCCACGTACTCGGCTTCGGAGAGCGCGTGTACGGGAACCTGCAACTCCTCCACCCAGCGCAGCGAGTAGGGATTGTCCTTGTAAAGATTAATGAGTATAAACAGCCGCCCATGCGGCGCCATTACGCGAAACAGTTCCGCCAGCGCCCGCTCCTGGTCGGGATAGTAGTAGAACGACTCCACGGACAGCACCTTGTCGAAGAAGTTCTCTTCCCAGGGAATCTGCTGCGCCGAGCCCCAGACGTACATGACGTTTTCGAAGTCGCGCGAGGCGGCGCGGGCGCGGCGAATCATCTCATCGGAAACGTCCAGGCCCACCACCTGGCCGAAACCTTCCGGGCCGTCCGAGACCAGGCGGGCCAGCAGGCGGGTGGCCCAGCCGGCGCCGCAGCCCAGGTCGAGCACGCGCTCGCCGGGGCGCAAACCCATAAGGCGAATGGTCTTTTCGGTGATGTCGAGGTGATGGCGCTCCATCTCCTCGCCGCGGCCAGCCTCGGCCCAGCGGTTGAATTCTTCGCGCAGAATCTGGTCGGGGGATTGCTTTGGTTCCATCGAATCTCTCGTCGCGCCCCCTCAATTTGCGAGCACAGGCGCTGCCTCCAGCTTATCGCAGGCGGAGAAATGCGGCATGGCTGCCGCCGCTAGCTTCGCAGCGCAGATTTGAGAAACGCCGGCTACCTGACCGTCAGGGAAGCCTTGTCAATCCACTCATTAAATGAGATGGGCAGCAGGTTGGGATTGCCCGGTCCATCCAGTTGCCACTGCACTCCCATCATGTCAGACCAGCC
>DATGGJ010000684.1:0-10483 GCA_035308585.1 Terriglobales bacterium | reverse complement strand
AGAACGGGCATCATCGAAAATCGGGAACGGGTTCTGTCCGGTGGGGGTAAGCTGTCCGGTGAGTCCATAAATGTGAACGGCGATGCGGCCGGTGAAGTGATACCGCACGTTGCGCATGGTGACCGCCACGACGCCGGTTCGAGGCGCCGGCGGGGATTGGGCGAGGGCGCCCGCCGTCAGCAAAAGAACCGCCGCGGCGCCGGCAATCAGTTTGCGCATAGGCATTGAGTACATGGGATGCGCAAGTAAGCGGACGTGGCAATGCTTCGCGGGCGAGGGCGCCCGCGCCACAAAGGTGCTCAGTGGATGCGGGGCTTGGAGAACGTTTCGCGGGCGAGGGCGCCCGCGCCACAAAAAGGTTGCTTCGGCTAGAGCCGGAACAGCTCGCGCAGGCGCTTGGTTTGGGCGCGGCTGACGGGAATTTCAGTCTGCTTTTTGTCGTCCATTCTCAGCTGGTAGGAGCTCTTGAACCAGGGCACCACTTCCTTGATGTGGTTGATGTTGACCAGGTAAGAGCGGTGGGCGCGCCAGAACAGGTTGGGATCGAGATTGGCCAGTAACTCTTCTAGGGTGCGGCAGTTGGACTGGCCCTCCATGCCGCTGAGTCCGCCGGTGACCACGGTGATGACGCCGTCCTCGATGGAGGCATAACAGATGTCTTTCTGATCCACCAGGAAGAGCCGGCCGGCCGCTTTGAGCAGCAGCTTGGAAGCATGCGGCTGCTGGGATTCCAGCATGCGGACGAGGGTGTCCAGGCGGTCTCCGGGGGCGGCGCTGGATTCCAGCTTGCTGCGCACCCGCTGCACCGACTGGGCTACCCGCTTCTTATCAAAGGGCTTGAGCAGGTAGTCAACCGCATTGACCTCGAAGGCCTTAACCGCATACTGGTCGTAAGCGGTGGCAAAGACGATCTGCGGCAGGGGAACCTTCTTGTCGAGCAGCTTCTTAAGCACCCCAAAGCCGTCCAAGCCGGGCATTTGCACGTCCAGGAAGACCATGTCGGGGTTGTGCTCGCGGATGAGGTTTACGCCTTCGACGCCGTTCTTGCCCTGCGCTACCACCTCGATATCGCCCACATTTTTGAGCAGGAAGGCGAGTTCATCGCGGGCCAGTTGCTCATCGTCCACGATCACAGCAGATAAGGACATAAGTTCTCCCTGGCGCTGGCTAGAAGTATAAAGGCGGCGTTTCCGGGCGGGCAAGGTGCCCGGCAGGCACTCGGGTGAACGGACTGCCTGCTGGGCGGTGGCAGGCAGTCCGATGCACGATTGACTATTGCGGCTGCTGGCGCTGGCGCATCATCTGCTGCATGTCGAACTTATGAAAGTCCGGAGGAACCACGAACAGGCTGGCGTCCTGCGAGCCTTCTTTGATGTTGTCCAATTCGGTTCCGTTGCCTTTGTCATCCAGCCACTTGACCACGAACCGCAGCTTGGGATCGATCCACACGAAGCCAGAGCCATTGTTTGACGTTCCCGCGTACTTGATGGTCGAGCGGCCATTAACCGTGTCCTCTCCGACCTTGCGGCAAGTTACGTTCTCGTTAGGATTGTGTTTCTTGACCAGACTTATGTATTGCGGGCAGGCGTTGTTGGGGTCGAGGGGCCGAAACCACATGTTTTTTTCCTGCATTTTCATCTGCGGCATGGATTCCATATACATTTTCTGCTGAGGCATCAAGATTATGGTCTTCTGATTGACGAAGTCCATAATCGCCGCCCCCCTGCCCAACTCGCCGCCCTCGCTGGTCTCGATGCGCATCTTGTCTTTGCCCACGAAAATCTTGGAGGGGCCGGAATGCGAGCGATCCTTGCCGATACTGACAAAGTCAGCGGAGAACTCCTGGGCAAAGGCGCTAAGGGTAAGAAGCGAGAGCAGAACAACGCAGAACGCAAATCGGAAGATGGGAAGCCGACCGCCAGGCATGTAGTCTCTCCTTGTCAAAATGGAACGGGGCCATGTACCGCAATCCCTCCAGGCTGGAGGGTCAGGGGAGCATATCAGAAGATGGGCAGCGCTGGAAGCCGTTCAAACGGCATTTTCCAGGGCCAGAGCCATGCCCATGCCGCCGCTGACGCAGAGTGTGGCGGCGCCGCGCTGCGCCTTGCGCTTCAGCATTTCATGCAGCAGGGTAACGGTAATGCGGGCTCCGGTGCAGCCAATGGGATGGCCTAGTGCAATGGCCCCGCCATTCACATTCAATTGGCCGCGGTCGAAGTGAAGCTCGCGGTCGCAGGCCAGCACCTGGGCGGCGAAGGCTTCATTCAATTCAATAACCTCGAAGTCACTTACGCCGAGTCCGGTCTTCTCCTTCAGCTTGCGCATGGCGGGCACCGGGCCGATGCCCATGGTGCGCGGGTCCACACCGGCCGAGGCGGCGGCCACAATTCGCGCCAGAGGCTTCAGATTGTTGCTCTTTACGAAGCTCTCGCCGGCCAGCACCAGGGCGGCGGCGCCGTCGGTTATGCCGGAAGAATTGCCGGCTGTGATGGTGCCTGCCTTGGAGAATACGGGCGCGAGCCTGGCCATTTTCTCCAGACTGGCATCAGGAAAAAGGTGTTCGTCGCGCTCGAACAACTGGGCGCCCTTCTTAGTTTCAATTTTCACGGGCACAATTTCATCGCGGAAGCGGCCGGAGTTGACCGCCGCGGCGGCCCGGGTCTGGGAGCACAGCGCGTACTGATCCTGCTCCTCGCGGGAAATCTTGTACTGCCCGGCCAGAACCTCGGCGGTTTCGCCCATCACCATTTTGGCCAGAGGGCAGAAGAATCCATCGCGGTACATGCCGTCCACCAGATCGGCGTTCCCCAGGCGATAGCCCCAGCGCGCTCCATCCAGGTAGTAGGGCAGACGGGACATGGATTCCGTGCCCCCGGCCAGCACGCACTCCAGGTTGCCGGCGGCGATTTCCTGGTAGCCAAGCGCGATGGACTTCATGCCCGAGGCGCAGGCCATATTGACAGTGTAGGCGGGCACCTCCTGGGGGACGCCGCTGCGCACCGAAACCTGGCGGGCGGGATTGGGGCCGCCGCCAGCCTGACGAGCATTGCCGAAAATCGTTTCCTGCACCTGTTCCGGGCGCACGCCGGCGCGTTCCAGGGCGGCTTTGGCGGCGACCACGCCCATATCGGGGGCGGTCAGCGATGCCAGCGAGCCGCCGAACTTGCCGATGGGCGTTCGCACCGCGGAGAGAATGAAGACATCTGCCAAGCCCAACCCCCATTTTTCAGTCTAGCATTCGATAAGTAGTGCCGGCATCCCTTGGGTGTGGGACGGCATGTCGGCCTCGAGTCCGCGGGCGAGAGGCACCCAGAACAGCCGCCGGGAGGGGGCGCTACGGCGATGGCCGCGTCTATAATCACTCTGAGCGAAGTCTTCCATGCCCCTCTCAGTGTGGCAGAAAATTACGGCTTGGCGCTGGTTTCCAAAGAGCCTGATGGGTCGCCTCACGACTTACATTCTTGGGCTGGACATATTTCTCTATCTGGTGCGGCGCCTGCTGCGCCGGTTCGGTCCCCAGGGCGGCGCCAGTCTGGTGGGCTGGGTTGATTTCCTGACCTTTATCGCGGCGATCCTGCTTTTCCTGCTGTTTGTGCGCTGGCTGCGCAACGACCTGATGTGGCGCCTGCGCAACCGCCTGATTGTCACTTATGTTTTCATGGCGGTGGTGCCCATTCTGCTGCTGGTGGCGATGGCGGCCATCGCCAGCTACATTTTTGCCGGGCAGTTCGCCACCTTCATCGTTACCGGAGACATCAAATCGGAACTGAAAAGCCTGGAAGCCAGCAACAACGCGCTGGCCGAAGCCCTGGCCACCCAACTGCAGCGCGGCCGGAAGCCCGATGCCGCCAGTTTCGTCTCGGCGGAGGGCAAACAGACCGGGCACCAGGTGGCGGCGTGGTATGGCGACAAGGTTCTGCTGCGCGCGGCCACGCCGGCGCCGGGATCTCTGCCGCCCGCCTTCGTGAAGGGCGGCTTCAGCAACCTGGTTCGCGATCACGGCCAGCTGTACCTGCGCGCGGTGGCGCGTCTGCCCGTATCCGGCGACCAGCTTACGGTAATGTCCAGCGAGCCGCTAAGCGCCTCGCTGTTGCAGAACATTGCGGCTGACCTGGGCGAGATCAGCTTATACGTCGGAGATATCAACCTGGCGGAGCCGGAGGTTCCCGCCGCTTCTCAGAAAGCCGGCGACTCCACAGATTCCAGCCTCAACGTGGGCGTCAACGGGGTGCAAATCGGGGGCGAGAAGGTGCAGCCGACCAGCGTCGGCAAGGTGCCGCCGCCCACCGGCCGTTTGGATCGCGAGGTGCATTTTTTCACCACCGTTTCTCTGGTGAATTGGCAGGGAAAGGACCGGGACTCGACTGCCATACTCGTGGTCGGCACCCGCTCCTCCCGGCTCTACGATCAGCTGTTTTCGACGCTGGGCAAGTTTGCCTCGGGTTGGGCCACTCTGCTGGGCGCGATTGCCCTGAGCTTCATCCTCATTGAGCTGGTCGCCCTGCTCATCGGCATCCGCTTAACCCGCACCATCACCCGGTCAGTGGCGCAGCTGTACGTGGCCACGCAGCACGTCAACCGCGGAGACTTCAGCCACCGCATTGAGGTCAGCGCCAGAGACCAGCTGGCTGCACTAGAAGGCTCCTTCAACTCCATGACCGACTCCATCCGGCGGCTGCTGGCGGAACAGAAGGAGAAGCAGCGGATGGAGAATGAGCTGGCTATCGCCCAGGAAGTGCAGGCGCAGCTTTTCCCCAAGGAGATATCGCAGCTGGAGTCGCTGGAACTGCACGGATTCTGCCGGCCGGCACGCACGGTGAGCGGAGACTACTACGACTTCCTGCCCCAGCCGCCGGACCGGCTGACCATCGCGGTGGGCGACGTCAGCGGCAAAGGCATTTCGGCGGCGCTTCTGATGGCTACCATCCACTCGGCCGTGCGCGCATACAGTCTAGAGACGATTCCGGCCCGCGGCGTACCCCTGGCAGTAGGCGCCCAGGTGGGTTCTGCGGGCGAAGAGCTCCCCATGGTGCGAGCGGAAGTGTCGCCGGCAGCAATGGTTGCGTTGCTCAATCATCAACTGTATCGCAGCACGCCGGCAGAAAAGTACGCCACACTTTTCCTGAGCAATTACGAGGGAAGCTCGCGCCGGCTTACCTACACCAACGCCGGGCACCTACCCCCCGTTCTGATGGGCCGTGACGGCGGTGTCCGGCGCCTGGATTGCGGCGGCACGGTAGTGGGGCTGTTTGATGGCCTCTCCTTCGAGGAAAGCTCAATTGAGTTGCAACAAGGCGACCTCTTCCTGGCATTTAGCGATGGCATTACCGAACCGGATAACGATTTCGGCGAGTTCGGAGAGGAACGCCTGATTGGCCTGGTGCGCGACCACCGCCACCAGCCGCTGCCGCGCATCACCGAAATCGTAACCGCGGCGGTGGATGACTGGATCGGCGGACGCGAGCAGCCCGACGATCTCACCCTGGTGCTGGCGCGGGCGCGCTGAACCAGTCGCCAGTTGCCAGAGCTCAGTTGTCGGTCAGTGTCGCTGCGGTCATCATTTTCTTCTCTTGACACCGGTCTCTTCCCTCATTCCTAAGCGGCTGAAGTCGCGTCCTTCGGCGATGGTTGTGGCGAAAAGTTCATGGCATCACCGCTCCCCCGCTCACGCCTCACCTCGTCTGGTGACTCGCATCACAGCGGCATGCTGCATAAAGGCTTGTAATCAAATCGCCGCGGAGCCCGGCGGAATGCCGTGCTGGGCGGTTTAGCGAGGACGTGCATGCCGAACGAATCTTTGCTGCCTTGTCCCTTCTGCCAGGGCCACGGAAAGATGTCGCGAACCGAAATTGTGGGCCGTCTGGAAGACCCCGACCTCCCGGAAAAGATTGTCGCCGAGCTTAACCGCTCGCAAGACGCGGGAGAAGCGGTGCCAGTGGGTGCGCCGGAAGAGAAGACGCAGACGCCGGGCAATTTCGCCGACAAAGTGCATGGCTGGAACAGGCATGTACTGTGGCGCCGCAGCTCGAAAGAATAGAGCCGGGGGTAGAAAAGCGGCGCAGGGACCCGGAGGAGAGGCTGCTGCCATGCCGGAGATGGAAGCTCAGGACGTCAAACCATTGCTGGAGCAGTTCGCGGATGAACGCGCCAATCTCATTCCCATCCTGCAAGAAATTCAGGCCACCTTCTCCTACCTTCCGGCAGAAGCGCTGCGGCGAGTTGCCCGCAAGCTGCACGTTCCGGTCACCGAGGTTTACCAGGTAGCCACGTTCTATCGCTGCTTCAGCCTGCAGCCGCGTGGCCGGCACGTGGTGCAGGTGTGCCTGGGGACCGCCTGCCATGTGCGCGGCGGCGATCTGGTTCTGGAACGTGCGCAGACCGAGAGCGGAACCGGGCTGACCGGCACCAGCCCAGATATGGAGTTTACGGTGGAACCGGTGCGCTGCCTGGGCTGCTGCGGGCTGGCGCCGGTGATGCGCGTAGACCGCGATACCTTCGCCCACCTGGAACAGGCGAAAGTGCGCGGCATTCTCAACCGCTATCGCCCCCGCAAGAAGCCCGCGACCGTGGACAAAATTGCCGCCAGCGCGCAGGAGCATGCTGCCCATGATTAGCGCGGCGCAACGCCTCCTCAATCTGGAAGACCTGCACCAGGTATTGCGCCAGGGCCGCGACCTGCTTTATCCCAGCCAGCCGAAGATCATGGTGGGCACGGCCACCTGCGGGCTGGCGGCGGGCGCGGAAGAAGTCCTGCAGGCGGTGCGGGACGAGGTAGAGAAGAGCAAGCTGCCCTATGTAGTGGCCGAAACCGGCTGCATCGGCTGGTGCTCGCAGGAACCGCTGCTGGATATCTGCATTCCCGGGCGCCCGCGCGTCACCTACGGCCGAGTGAAGCCGGGCCGGGCGCGGGAGATTGTGCGCGCCATTCCCGAGGTTAAACGGGAGTGGGCGCTAGCCATGATGCCGGGGGATGAGAATGAACTGAACGGCGCCCATGTCAACTACTGCGTTCCGCACAACGGCCACGTTGACGGGCTGAGAGCGTACAAGGAATTGCCACTGTTCAAGCGCCAGTTGCGCATTGTGTTGCGCAACTGCGGAATCATTAATCCCGACAGCCTGGAAGAGTACATCGCGCGAGGCGGCTATCACAGTCTATGGAATGCCTTGCGCAAGCACACGCCGGAAGAGCTCGTTGCCGAAGTGAAGCGCAGCGGATTGCGCGGACGGGGCGGCGCCGGCTTTCCCACGGGCGTGAAGTGGCAGGCGGTGCGCGACGCCCAGGGCGAGCCCAAGTACATCATCTGCAACGCCGATGAGGGCGATCCTGGCGCCTACATGGACCGCGGCGTGCTCGAAGGCGACCCGCACAGCGTGCTGGAAGGCATGATTATCGGCGGCTACGCCATGGGCGCGCACGAGGGCATCATCTACGTGCGCGAGGAATACCCCCTGGCGGTGACCCGCATGAAGCAGGCCATTCGCCAGGCGGAGGACGTGGGTCTGCTAGGGCAGAACATCTTCGATAGCGGATTCAATTTTCAAATCCGGGTGGTGAAGGGGGCAGGCGCTTTCGTATGCGGGGAAGAAACAGCGCTCATCCGCTCGATTGAAGGGAAAGTCGGGGAGCCGCAACAGCGCCCGCCTTATCCGGCGCAGCATGGCCTGTGGGGGAAGCCCACCTGCATCAATAACGTCGAGACCTGGGCCAACGTCCCGGTCATCGTGCAGCGCGGTGCGGACTGGTTTTCGCAAATCGGAACGGAAAAGAGCAAGGGGACCAAGGTCTTCAGCCTGGTGGGCAACATCGAGAACACCGCCCTGATCGAAGTGCCCATGGGCACCACCCTGGCGGAAATTGTTTACGACATCGGCGGGGGCATCCCGAACAGTCGCGCCTGCAAGGCCGTGCAAACCGGCGGGCCTTCAGGGGGGTGTATCCCCGCCGACAAGTTCGACCTGCCGGTGGATTATGACAGCCTGACCCAGGCGGGCTCCATCATGGGCTCGGGCGGCATGATCGTCATGGACGACCACACCTGCATGGTGGACATTGCCAAGTACTTCCTGGAGTTTCTGGAAGACGAATCCTGCGGCAAATGCTTCACCTGCCGGGTGGGCACGCAGCGCCTGAAAGAAGTTGTGACCCGCATTTCCCAGGGCCAGGGCAAAGAGGAAGACCTGGAATTGCTGCAGGACCTGGGCTGGCTGGTGCGAGAGGGCTCGCTGTGCGGTCTGGGGCAGACGGCGCCCAATCCGGTGCTCTCCACGCTGCGTTATTTCCGCAGCGAGTACCTGGCGCACATCCGCGACCGGCGCTGCCCGGCGCACCGCTGCCGCGAACTGATCACCTTTGAGATTGACCCGGTGCTGTGCAACGGCTGCGGTGCGTGCGTGCAGATCTGCAGCGGCAAGGCGATTCTGGGTCACAAGAACAAGCCACACTTTATCACCCAGGCGCAATGCACGAAATGCGGCGCATGTTTGGAGATGTGCAAGTTTGACGCGGTGCTGGTGCACTAGGAGCGCCTGCGCCCCGCAACCGTCATGAGGTCGAGGCGATTCGGCGGCGGACGTCGCCAGGACAGCCGGCAAGGTGCCGGCGCCACAAAGAGCTGACCATGGTCCACATCACGATGAACGGGCTGCCGGTGGAAGCAGAGCGCGGAAGCACGCTGCTGGAAACGGCGCGCTTCTACAACTTCCCCATTCCCACCCTCTGCCACGAAGACGGCTTGAACCCTTATGGCGCTTGCCGCCTGTGCCTGGTGGAAATTGGGGAAGCGCCGAAAAGCAAGCTGGTGGCTGCCTGCGGGTATCGCGTGGAAGAGGGAATGAAGGTGCGCACCAATTCAGAGCGGGTGCAGCGCGCGCGACGCCTGCTGCTGGAGCTTTACGTCGCCACCTGCCCGCAATCGAAGCGCATTCAGGACCTGGCCTCGGAGTACGGGGTCCGCCAGTGCCGCTATGGGTTCGTAAGCGGGCAGCCGGGAGCGCCCTGGGACCCCAAAGCCAACTGCATCCAGTGCGGGCTGTGCGTGCGCATTTGCGCGGAGCAGATGATGGCCGGAGCCATTGGCTTTGCCGGCCGGGGGAAGAGCCGCCACGTGGCGCGTCCCTTCGGCATCACCAGCGAGCAGTGCCGCCAGTGCGGCGCCTGCCTCTATGCCTGCCCGGTGTGCGAATTGCGCTGCCAGGCTTCCACCGCAGAAACCTTGCTGTGCAACGGCTGCCTTAATTTTTCCCCCGTATGCTTCCAGAGCTACAACGATGCCATGTGCTTTCTGGAGCCGTGCCACGCCTGCGAACTGAGCGGGCCGTTTCGCCACGAGATCGGCATCAAGGTTCACGCGCCGAACGCTGCCGGCGAGAAAGCTGCGCCATCCACAGGAGAACTGAAATGACCTACACGCGACTGAATTCATCCGCCGCCACGCTGACCAAGAACCGCACCGAGGACTCGGTCAGCCCCTTCAGCGGAATGTGCACCACTTGTGTGGACGGGTGCATTGGCATGTGCGAAATCGGCAAGTCCGCCTATCGCGGAGCGGAGATGATCTACCCGCAGCCGTTCGGCATCATCACCACCGCCTCGCAGAAGGACTATCCGGTGGATTTGTCACACTTCACCATTCTTGGCCGCGCCACCGGCGCCTGGGGCATGGAAGCGGATTCCAACCGCGCCCTGTTCCCCAACGTGGATTTGGAGATGACCATCGGCAAGGCGCCCGGCATCCGTTACAAGCTGCCTTTTACGCTGGGCGCGATGGGCTCCACCAACGTAGCCAAGAACAACTGGCCGGGGCTGGCGGCGGGAGCGGCCATTACCGGCACGGTGATTGCCATCGGCGAGAACGTGGTCGGCATGGACATGGAATCCCGTTTCGATAACGGAAGGGTTATTTCCAGCACTGACCTGGAGTGGCGCGTGAAGTGCTTCCGCGAATGGCAGCAGGATGGCTATGGCGATGTAGCCGTCCAGTCCAACGTGGAAGACACGATGCTGGGCGTGCAGGAATATGCCATCTCCAGGCTGGGCGTAGAGACGGTGGAACTGAAGTGGGGACAGGGCGCCAAGGACATTGGCGGTGAAGTGAAGATTCGCGACCTGGCCAAGGCGCAGGAGTTGCAGAAGCGCGGCTACGTGGTGCTGCCCAATCCTTCCAACCACGTGGTGATCGAGGCCTTCAAGCGCGGCAGCTTCCATGAATTCGAGCGCCACTCTCGCGTGGGCATGGTGAGCAAGGAGTCGTTCCTGGCACGGGTGGAGCAACTGCGCAAGCTGGGAGCGAAGCACATTTTCCTGAAGACCGGCGCCTACCGCCCTGCGGACCTGGCGCGGGCGGTGAAATTCGCTTCCCTGGCCGAACTCGACCTGCTCACCGTGGATGCGGCCGGCGGCGGCACCGGCATGAGCCCGTGGCGCATGATGAACGAGTGGGGCGTACCCGGCATCGAACTGCACTCGCTGCTGCGCCAGTAC
>DATGGJ010000683.1:0-9065 GCA_035308585.1 Terriglobales bacterium | reverse complement strand
TGCCGAAGTGAAAAAACGCTGGCCCACTATCCATGTCGTGATGTATTGCCGCATTCACGAACTGCCCGCCCACGCTGACACCGTGATTGATCCCTTTGACGGCCCTGGTGCCCTGCTCTTCGCCATCGAATCCACCCTCGACGAATAAACTCATGTGCTCCGCGTGGGGACAGCCGCCCTCGGCTGTCCACGCGGGCGCCCTCTTTGTGGCGCGGGCGCCCTCGCCCGCGTGGCATTTTCCACCGCCCCACTGCATCTTGCCTTCAGAAATTCACCACGCCAAATGACGCCACCGGCATTTCCCACCGCGACCCCGCGGCTCCGCTCGGGTTCTTACTGACAAGGCCCGCCTCCAGGCGCTAAACTCGCTGCATCTCCTCGGTGACCCACCAGGATGTGCGCATGTCTGGCCGCGTGACCCGGTTTTCGTTGCGGCTGCTGGACCGCGTGGCCGAGCTCTTGCTGAAGCCTCCGGCCGTGGCCGCGCATCAAAAAGTAGGTATCCGGGGCGAAGAAGAAGCGTATTTCTATCTTCGCCGCCTGGGCTACGTGATGGTGGCGCGCAACTGGCGCTCCCCACGCCGTCGCGGCGAGATTGACCTGGTCGGCTGGGATGGCGATGTGCTCTGTTTTGTGGAAGTGAAGTCCCGCACCACCCGCGACGTTAAACCGGCGGAAGCCGCGGTTGACGCCGCCAAGCAGGATGAACTCGGCGGCATGGCCCGGGAATACCTGCGCCACGTGGCCGGCGCTCCTTCTTGGCGTTTTGACGTACTCAGCATCTATTTTGACCAGCCCGGCGCGTCTCCGCAAATCACCTTATTTAAAAATGCGTTCTCACTATCGTAAAATCATCAACTTGGGAAAGGATACGTAAACAAATTGCCTGAGTTAAGAAAAGACCCAGTAGTTGGCCGGTGGGTGATCATCTCCACCGACCGCGCTAAACGGCCCACCGACTTTGCCCGCGAGCAGGGCAAAATCAAGGGCGGCTTCTGTCCCTTCTGCTACGGCAACGAAGACAAAACTCCGCCGGAAATTCAGGCCTATCGCCCCAGCCAGAATGGCGGCCCCCCGCAGCGTGATACCTCCGGCTGGACGGTGCGCGTGGTGCCCAACAAATTCCCCGCTCTCGGCATCGAGGGCAACCTCAACCGCCAGGCTGAGGGCATGTTCGACAAGATGAACGGCATCGGCGCGCACGAGGTCATCATCGAAACCCCAGACCACAATTCCACCCTGGCCACCCTACCCGCCAAGCGCGTGGAAGACGTGCTCTGGACCTTCCGCGACCGCATCCTCGACCTGAAAAAGGACCGCCGCTTCAAGTACATCCTCATCTTCAAAAATCACGGCGAGCCCGCCGGCGCTTCGCTCGAGCACGCCCACTCCCAGCTTATCGCCCTGCCCATTCTGCCCCGCCAGGTGATCGAGGAGCTGGAAGGCGCCAAGCAGTACTACATCTTCAAGGAGCGCTGCGTTTTCTGCGACGTCATCCGGCAGGAAATGGAGAACGGCATTCGCGTGGTCGGCGAGAACCCGGATTTCCTCACCCTCGCTCCCTATGCTCCACGTTTTCCTTTTGAAACATGGATTCTGCCCAAGAGCCACGAGTCCGCCTTCGAGAACTCATCCTCCAGCCTGTATGAGAATCTGGCCAAGGCCCTCAAGCTGCTGCTGCAGAAGGCTGACCGCGT
Organism: Terriglobales bacterium; assembly: GCA_035308585.1. GTDB lineage: Bacteria > Acidobacteriota > Terriglobia > Terriglobales > Acidobacteriaceae > JAICWP01. Next base: position 7,368 of record DATGGJ010000683.1, on the reverse strand, counting down.
GCTCGATAACCCGCCTTACAACCTGGTGATCCACACTTCCCCGGTGCAGGACCCCACCAACGACCACTATCACTGGCACATCGAGTTCATGCCCAAGCTCACCAAGACCGCCGGTTTCGAATGGGGAACGGGCTTCTACATCAATCCCACGCCCCCCGAAGAAGCCGCCAAGTTCCTGCGCGAAGCCAGCGTGGAAATCAGCGAACCGGCTCCGCCCGTTGCTGTACCCGTAGGCAGCCGCTAAGCGAAGTGCTGCTCACTCATTGAGTCGGGTAGTTTGCAATTGATTCTCTTGCAAATTACCCGATGTTGCTCGTTGGTGTTCCCGGTGTAACACCACATCGCAACAATCTACCTTTAGGTTTTCATGGATTGCTCGTTCTTCTAAGCCGCACGAACGTGCTATTCGTGCCGCCGGCGATGGTGAGTTAGACTTTTTCTCCCTGCATCATGGAAGCACTTTTCACTTGTGGCGGTGTCCTTCTCATTTGCGTGGCATCGCTGTTTCGCCGGGACGAAGCCCGCCGGCAGGATGTGCTGACGGCGCTGCTGTTCTCCCTGTTTATCGCACTGGGAGCCTTCCTGCATTTGTTGCTGGAGCGCTACTGCGCGAGCACTCTCGATCCCCAATTCCTGGCCATGGATCGTGCGCTGGGCTTCGACCCCATCGCGGTGTCCGCCCGATTGTGGCGACACCCCGTCCTGATTTACGTACTTCGATTCGTATACATGACGGTACCCATCACGATTGGTGTTGCGTGGGTCGCGGAACAGAACCATGTGATGCGAGCCGCTTGCTTATTGGGAGGAATCGCCTGTTTCCCGTTCTATATGCTCTTTCCCGCCGTCGGGCCGGCATTTTATAACTGGCATTTGCAGACAGCCTTGGCCGCTCCACGCAACTGTATGCCTTCCATGCATTTGACTTGGACGATTCTTCTGGCTTGGAATGCCCGCCATAAATGGTTGCGCTCAGGCTTGTGGCTGTACGCTGCACTTACGGCGGTGGCAACCATTGCCGCCGGCGAGCACTACTTGATTGATCTCCTGGCTGCTATCCCCTATTCCGCTGCTATTCAATATGCCGCGCTGCGCTTGGTGGGCAAGCGGGCCCCGGCGTTGGCACGGGTGGCCGAAACCAGCTAACTAGTCACTTTTTGGTTGCTCGCCGTGAGCCAGAGATAGGCGAAACTCAGAGCAGGAGATAACCCGCTCGCTGGTCAGGCGATTTTATACCGCACTCCGCCTGCCCACTATCAACTGAATAATGAGCACAATGATGGCCAGCACCAGCAGCAGGTGCAGCCACGCTCCAATGGTATAGGTGCCAATCAGTCCCAGCAGCCACAGCACCAGCAGGATGAAAAAGATCAGCCACAGCATATGAATACGTGCCCACGGGCACGCCCCGGGAAAGTGTTGCCCGCCGCGTGCTCCTCGCGGCGGGCTTGTTGGCTAAATCCGGCCTGACGCCCTCACACCACTGGCCGGCGTCCGGTCACCAGCTGCAGAATCAGCACGATCACAGCCGCGACCAGCAACAACCACACAAAAGCCCCAATCTGGTATGTGCCGACCAACCCCAGGATCCAGGCAATCAGCAGTATTACAAACAGGGTCCAAAGCATCTTCACCTCCGAAGTGCTACTGCACTCGTACGTGAGGTGCAGGTTTGGCTCGGGAGGTTGTCAGCGTAAGCCGGACTGAGCGGAAGAGTTCAGGTTTTGGGTTCGCCGCCGCAGGCAACCCGCTGCCACTTGCCTATCGCGTGGGTTAAGCGCCTACTACCGCCTGCGCGATGCGGTTCTTGCCATTGCGTTTAGCTGTATACATCAGGTCATCGGCGCTCTGGATCATCTGATCCAGCGATTCCGGCTCCGCCACGAACGTGGCCGCCCCGATGCTGAAAGTCACCGGCCAGGCGTTCTGCTTCACCAGGTCCACCAGCACGCGCTGCAGCTTGTAGAGCACAAACTGCCCGGCTTCGGCGTCTGTTTCCGGCAGCAGGATGGCGAATTCGTCTCCCCCTACCCGCGCTACGAAGTCGGTGGCCCGCAGGTTGCGTTTGATGGACCGCGCTACCCACACCAGCAGCACGTCTCCCGTCTGGTGGCCGAAGCGGTCGTTGACGATCTTGAAATTATCTATGTCCAGGTATGCCAGGGTAAGCGGGTGCCGGTAGCGCCGTACCCGGTGTTTTTCCATCTCCGCTACCTCGCGGAAGGCCCGCCCGTTGGGCACTCCTGTCAGAAAGTCCACCCGCGACAGCTCCTGTTCCTGCTGGTAGGCGGCCTTCAGGCGCGTCAGGATCAGCGCCGTGATCAGGAAAAATCCGAATAGCACCACCGCGTTCCAGTACAGAACAATCAGGTTGCTGGTCCCCGTTGCCACCGCATCCGCGCGCAGCCACGCCGAGCCTGAGAAAATGGAGGCCAGGATTCCCTCCACCGTTCCCATGTACCAGCTGAGCAACGCCACTGGCGCCAGATAGAAGATAGCGAATGAAATGGTGCCCCCGGTGGCCTGAGTCGCGTAACTGGGCGCCGCAATCAGCACCAGCGCTATCGCAATCAGCTCCAGCTTCGAACGCCGCTGCAGAAATGTGTCCATCTTTCGTTGCCTTTAGATTTGGATGACTGCGCCTGTGCGCCGGAACAGGCCCGCGCATTCCTGCGCCTGCGGGCTGCACTCCTGCTTTTGGGTGATTCGCCCCCGCTTCGCCGGAAGTCCTGCTTATAGTAGCTTGCGCTGCCGCAGAAGGCGATTACCGACCGGGCGCAATCCCGGTTACCGAAGTACTAGGGCTTCTTTCGGGAATATGTTTGGAAGGCGCGGCTTCTGCCCGCCTCCCGCCCGCGCCAATCGCCGCAAATCAGGACATGAAATTAGTTTTTGTCTGTGCCTCTGCGTTTCTATATGAATATTGGGGTTCCCCTACTATCCACTTTGCCAATCCTGCCCCCCGCGCCTCTAATGGGTGCATGCGCCGCTCACGGCTGATTGCTGAAATGCTGACTGCTTCTTCATGAAACTCGACCACCTCGACCTGGCCATCATCGCGATCTACCTGGCGGGAATCACCCTCTTCGGCCTGCGCTTCCGCAAAAAGCAGCGCTCCCTGCGCGATTACTTCCTGGCTGACCGCACCATTCCCTGGTGGGCCATCGCCCTCTCCATCGTGGCCGCTGAAACCAGCACTCTCACCATCATCAGCATTCCCGGCCTGGCCTACGACACCGACATGGCCTTCCTGCAGGTGGTGTTCGGCTACCTGGTGGCCCGCGTCATCATCTGCATCATTTTCATTCCTTCTTACTTTCGCGGCGAAATGTACACCGCCTACCAGCTCATCGAGCGCCGTTTCGGCCCGCACTTGCGCTCCCTGGCCGCCGGCCTCTTCCTCATCACCCGCGCCGCCGCCGAAGGCGTGCGCGTCTTCGCCGTTTCCATTGTGGTAGCCATCGCCATCGGCACCGGCGAAATCGCCTCCATTGCCATCATCACCCTGCTCACCCTGATCTACACCTTCGAGGGCGGCATGGCCGCCGTCATCTGGACCGACGTTATCCAGATGATCATCTACATCGGCGGCACCGCGGTGGGCTTCATCACCCTGCTGCGCCTGGTTCCCGGCGGCTGGAGCACCATCCACGCTGCCGCGGCCGCCGCCGGCAAGCTGCGCATCTTCGACTTCACCCCCACCTTCTCCCGCACTTACACTTTCTGGGCCGGCCTGATCGGTGGCACTTTCCTGACCACCGCCAGCCACGGCACCGACCAGCTCATGGTGCAGCGCCTGCTCTCGGCGAAGAATAAAGCGCAATCGCAAGGCGCGCTGCTCGCCAGCGGCGTCTTCATCCTGGTGCAGTTCGCGCTTTTCCTGCTGGTGGGAGTGGCGCTCTTTGTCTTCTACCACCACTTCCCGCCCGCCACGCCCTTTACCCGCTCTGACCGCATTTTCCCCACCTTCATCGTTCGCGACATGCCGCGCGGCATCTCCGGCCTGCTCATCGCCGCCATTCTCGCCGCTGCCATGTCCAACCTGAGCGCGGCCCTGAACTCGCTCTCCTCCAGCTCCATCATGGATTTTTACCTGCGCCGCCGCCCTGAGACTCCGGAAAGCCGGCGCCTCGCGGTCTCCCGCGCCTCCACGTTCGTGTGGGCTTTGGTACTGTTCGGCCTGGCCATTCTCTCCCAGCACGGCGGGCGCGTGGTCGAGGTCGGGCTTTCGATCGCCTCCGTCGCTTATGGCGCCATGCTGGGAATCTTCCTGCTCGGCCTGCTCACCAGGCGCGCCAACGAGCGCGGCGCCATGATAGGCATGGCTTGCGGCTTCGCCGTCGAACTCTATGTCTGGCTCGGCACCCAGGTCCCCTGGACCTGGTACGTGGTGATCGGAACGTCGGTCACCTTCACAATCGGCTATATTGCCAGCAGCCTGGCGGGCACCTCCGCGCCGTAGCGCCGTCGTGGTGGTCGTAGTGGGTGCCTCACATTTGGCGGTGTAATTTCTTGAAGACAGCTCTGAATTCGGGCGGCCAAATGTGGGGATGTGATCTGCCTGTTGTGAGCGGACTCAGTCCGCGAGGAATTTGGTATTTAGCCCTGGGCGCGTCATAAGGTACAGGGTCCGGATCCTGCACGATTTAGCCCCACGGGGGCGTCCTGGTAAAGCCCAGGACGGAAGTCCTGGGCGTAGGTAGCCAATAAGGTCCGAGTCCGGCAAGGGACGGCACTGATTTTGCCGTCCCGCCGGCCTCTTAATTTTTTCATTCCGAGCGGACTTCAGTCCGCGAGGAATCTGAATCACGATGCCGCAATCCGTCGCTAAAAACGGCGCCTCCGCTCCCGACCTGGCCCGCGACCTGAAGGTCAGCCACGCCGCTTCCATCGTGGTGGGCACCATTATCGGCAGCGGCATCTTCCTGGTCCCCAAGGAGATGATGCAGGCGGTGGGCTCGGCCCACCTCGTCTATCTCGCCTGGATCGTCGGCGGCCTGCTCTCCTTCTTCGGCGCGCTCAGCTACTCCGAGCTTTCCGCCATGAAGCCCCAGGCCGGCGGCGAGTACGTTTACATGCGCGACGGCTACGGCCCCCTGGGCGGCTTCCTTTACGCCTGGACCTACTTCGTCCTCGCCAAGCCCGGCTCCATGGCCACCATCGCCATCGGCCTGGTGCGCATTCTCGGCACCTTCAGCTTTCTGGCCATCTTGCCTCAGCCCATGATCACGCGGTCTTTTCTCATCACCTGGGGACAGGTGGTCGCCATCGCCGCCGTCGTCTTCATATCCTTCATCAACTATATCGGGGTCAAGAAGGCGGGCGAATTCCAGCTCTTTTTCACCCTGCTGAAAGTGGTTATCATCCTGGCCATCGTGGGTGTTGGCTTCGCCTACGCACACGGCGGCCTGGCCAATTTCGCAACCCGCTACCTGGGCGCGCGCGGCGGCTTTGCCGGATTCATGGTCGCCCTCATCGCCGCGCTCTGGGCCTATGACGGCTGGAACCTGGTCACCACTGTCGCCGGCGAAATCAAGCAGCCGCAGCGCAGCCTGCCCATCGCGCTCATCCTCGGCGTCGCCACCGTGGCCGTGCTCTATATGCTGGTAAACGCGGCGGTGCAGTACGTCATGCCGGCCGCTGCGGTCGCCGCCTCGCCCCGTCCCGCTTCGGACGCCATGCAACTGGCCATGGGCGCGGCCGGCGCCGCCATCGTCTCTGCCGGCATGGCCCTATCCATGCTCGTCACCCTGAACGGCAGCACCATGACCGGCGCCCGCGTCCCCTTCGCCCTGGCCCGCGACCGCTATTTTTTCCAGGGACTGGCCAAGGTGCATCCGCGCTTCCACACGCCCTCGACGGCTCTCGTGGTGCAAGCCATCCTGGCCATCATCTTTTTGCTCTTTGCCGGAAGCTTCCAGGAACTGTTTTCGGTCACGCTGTTTGGCGAGTGGCTCTTCTACATGCTGGTGACCAGCACCGTCTTCATTTTCCGCTTCCGCGAACCCGGGGCCGAGCGTCCCTACAAGACCTGGGGATATCCCGTGGTCCCGGCGCTGTTCATCGTCGCCTCCGCCGTCCTGCTCTACTACACCTTCAGCGCCAACCTGCGGAATTCGTTCGTGGGCTCCGCCCTCATCCTGGCCGGCGTCCCCGTTTTCTACGCCTTCCAGCGCCGCCGCGAGGCAACAGAATAGTAAGCTGTTCTGCCGCAATGATCCTAAGCACTGTCCTTATCACTGTCATGTTGAGCGAGGGCGAACGCCCGAGTCGAAACACCCCAACGCAGCTTGACGCACCACACTGCCACAGGGAGTTTCAATCGTTGGCCGGTGGCCACTCAAGCCCGCCTTTGGCCGGTGGCCCACTCAAGCCCGCTTTTGGCCGGTGGCCCACTCAAGCCCGCTTTTGGCTTGAGTGGGGCAGTCCGGTGCTGAACAGGACCTTACCACTCCTTCCGCCGCCTTCCCGGCGCAAAACCACCATCTGGATGAAGCTGTCCTTATTCTCGGCCGCAAATGACGCGACGTAGCACCCGGACAGCGGTTCTTTTGGTCTTCGCCGCTCAGCGGTTTAAAATCCCTCATGACCTATCGAGCCGATAAGCCCTCCGGCAAACACATCCTTCGCGGCACGGGACGGGAAATTCAGTCCGTGCCGGAAAATGATTTCCTGCAAGCTATGGCCAACCTGCCGCAACGAATGGCGTCGCGCTTGACTTTCATGTCTGCAGCGCATCACCAGGTGCGCGACTTCGTTGTCCGCGAACTGCCCCGGCAGCTCCGGCCCATTCCCCCTGTCCGGATCGCGCAGACTACCGGGCTGGGATTGGCAAAGGTGAAGGCCATCCTGGCCGATCTGGAAAAGCACCTCTTCTTTCTGGTGCGCGATGCTGCCGGCGCCGTCGCTTGGGCCTTCCCCGTCACTTCCTCGCGTACGCCTCACCGGCTCACCTTTTCCACCGGGGAACAAACCTTCGGAGCTTGAGCGGAGGATGCTTTCGCTACGTCCTTCGTGCAAGGACGCCTTCGCGGTGAGAAGCTGCGAGTGAGCATTGCTTCCCAATGCCGGCATTGTTCGCGGCCGCTGGCTCTGGAAGTGGACGAGGAACTGCGCTGGCGGGTTACTTCTCCGCAAGCCTCGCCGCTGCTGTTCGAGCCCGACCTGGATTGGAATACCTTTAGCGGCCCCAACATTATCCACGACTATTGAACTCAAACCGTATTCTTCTGGTCAGAAGAGCATGCCCGCGAGCACCGGCAGCGCCACCGCCAACCCGATGGGACCTTTCTAACCCTGGAGCAGGCGGCATTCTCCGAACGAATCGCCCAATCGGGACTGTTCGCCATTGCCCCCGACGGTCATTTG
>DATGGJ010000682.1:0-1802 GCA_035308585.1 Terriglobales bacterium | reverse complement strand
TCAGAAAGTTCTCGTACATCCGCAGCGCGGTAATTACCGCCTGGTTGGTGGCGCGGAACTCGCTGAGCAGTTGCGGGTCTTTCACTTCAGAAAATGCCGCCGGCACGTCCGTCTGGAAGAAGCCGACAATGCCCGGCACCTGTTCCAGCGCCACTTCGGTGTAAACCTGGGGAGGATTTTTCAGGTTGTGCCGCCCGGCCTCTAATACCTGGGGCATCTGCCGCTCGCGGGCCACCAGCGCGCGCAGACGTTCCGCCTGCGGGGCATAGTTGCGGCTCATGATGGTGAAGGCGCTGGCGCTGATGAAGCTGGAGTACAGGTCCGGGTCCTTCTCCCACATGCGGATGTTTTCCAGGTCGAGCAACTGCCCGGCGATGCTGCTGCGCAGAAATTCCAGGTCGGCCGCCGCCACTGGTCCCGAAGGGGCATGCAGGGCGCCGAATTTCTGCTGGTACTCCTGGAGAAAGGCCAGATCGCGGTCCAGCCCGGAGCGGGAGAAATCTTCCAGATGCGAATCGTACTGGTGGAAGCCGGCGCTGGTGCCTTCCGTGGGGTGAATCTTGAAATAGCCATCGAAGTACTGGTCCACCAGTTGGTCGTATTGCGCGTCGAAAGCGGGCGCCGACACGGCGGGAGCTGAATTCTGGGCGGACAAGTTGGCGCTCATGAGGACAAAGACGACAGCAAAAGAAGTGAGAAGCTGAAATGCACGGCCTGGTTTGCTCACGGCGACGCCCCTCGCGCGAACGTGTAAAGGTATCACACTGCGGAGGAGTGCGGCAGCAGGCCTACGACCTTACTCCCGACGTCTCGGCCGCGCCCGGACCCGAGGCGGCGCCGGTCAGTTCCTCCAGCACGCCGCGAATGCGGGCCAGGACCTCTTCCGCCTGGATAGCGCCCTTGACAAAGAATTTCAAGGTGCCGCCGGGGCTGAACTGCGCTCCCCGCTGGGCGGAAACGAAGCGGGCCAGCTTTTCCGGCTCCACGGCGGCGTTCTGTGTGAAGTTGACGCTCACCAGGTCGCGCTTGCGCTCCACCCGGGTGACGCCAATGCGATTACAAAGCAGACGCAGGGTGGCGTATTCAAGCAGGTTGCGCACCGGCTGGGGCGGTTCGCCATAGCGGTCCTCCAGTTCGGCGCGCACATCGGCGAGCTGATTTTCATTTTCCACTCCGGCGATGCGCTTGTACATGCGCAGGCGCTGGTTCTCCTCGGCAATGTACTCGGCGGGAATACGAATGTTGAGGCCCAGGTTGAGCTGCGCCTCCACCTCTTCCGCGGCCACCTCGCCCTTCAGTTCGCGCACGGCGCGTTCCAGCATGGAGGTGTAGAGCTCGAAGCCCACCGCCTCGATGTGGCCGCTCTGCTCACCGCCCAGCATGTTGCCGGCGCCGCGCAGTTCCAGGTCGAGCGCGGCAATTTTGAAGCCGGCGCCCAGGTCGGAAAATTCCTTGAGCGCGGCCAGGCGGCGGCGCGCCAGCGGCGTCAGCTCCAGTTCCGCCGGCAGCAGCAGGTAAGCGTAGGCCCGCCGATTGGAGCGCCCCACCCGCCCGCGCAGCTGGTAGAGCTCGGAAAGCCCGTAGCGGTCGGCCCGGTTGATGATGATGGTGTTGCACAGGGGAATGTCCAAACCGTTCTCGATGATGGTGGTGGCCACCAGCACGTCGGCCTCATGATGCATGAACTTGAGCATCACTTTTTCCAGCTCGCGCTCGGCCATTTGCCCGTGGCCCACCATAATGCGCGCCGGCGGCACCAGTTCCTGTATCTTGGCGGCGATTTCGAAGATGCTGTCCACGCG
>DATGGJ010000681.1:0-4440 GCA_035308585.1 Terriglobales bacterium | reverse complement strand
AGCGCAATGCACACCACCAGCAGGCCTGGAAGCAGCACGTGCGAGTCGGTGTAGGTAACACCGCTGAAGACGGTGTGCCCCTCCATCAGCTTGTCAAAGCGGCCCAGGTAGACCTGCAATGCAAGCATCAGCAGGAAGAAGGCAAAGGTGAGGGAGAGTCCGCGCCACGACAGCGGCCGGTAGGTGCCGCGACTTCTCTCCAGCGCGCGGGTACCGCCGGCTACAATTACGAAGAAGACCGCGACTCCGCAATTGATAACGGCCAGCAGCATCAGCCATCCTGCAATCAACTCCCATGCCGGCAGCGTGAACAGGTAAAAGCTCAGCGGCTTGGCGAAGATCGGGTCCGCAACGGAAACGGTCCGCTGTGCATACCAGTAGAGCGCCAATGTGGGCCACTGCGCCATCATGACCGCGCCGCTGGCCAGGGCGATAAGCAGCGAGGCGGCGATGGCGATGAGCCGCAGAATCGGCTCTACCGGCAGTCGCAGCGGCTGCCCGCCGATCCAGATGGTGTGTCCAATGGGTAGGTCGGTGAGATAGGCCCACTGCAATCCGAGAAATGTTCCATAGAGAATGGCGAATGTGGCCGCCGCAAAGGCCAGGAAGACTACCGACTGAATACTAAGGGTCTTCCAGAATACGTCGCCATAACCCAGCGAGCCGAACCAGAGGGCGTCAATATAATAGGAGAGCCATGTCCGGCCGCCCAACAGGACAACGGCAACGGCGGCAAGAACCACCAACAACCACCGGGGGCGCCGCGAGGGACGGACCGTCGGGCGCACCGGCGGCCATCCGCTAGACCTGTGCATCATTCACCTTCATGTTTTCCCGGCATACCCTGATATTACAGCACCTCCCCTTCCCCCATCTTGCGCTCAGCCTGCAGGTCAATTCCCAGCTGTTCCGCCTTTTTGTACAAGTGACTGCGCTCCAAACCCAGGGCTTTCGCCGTATTGGTCACGTGAAACTGGTTGCGCTTTAGCTCCGCCAATATGGCCTCGCGCTCAAAATCTTCCACCCGCTGGGCGAGTGGCCCGGAGGGCCGCGCCGGCACCGCGCCCCCCGGCGTCTTGGGCAGTGCCGATTGCACGCAGTTCAGGTCAACACTGCCGTCAGGTGAAAGCAGAATCATGCGCTCTACCAGATTGCGCAACTCGCGCACATTTCCCGGCCAGGAATAATTCTGCAGGGCTTCGACCGCTTCCGGCGTGAAGGGCGCTTCCTTCCAGCCATTCTGCGCGCACACCTGGCGGACGAAATGTTCAATCAGCACGGGGATATCGTCCCGGCGCTCGCGAAGCGGGGGCAACAGGAGGGGGAACACGTAAATGCGATGGAACAGGTCCTGGCGGAATTTCCCCTGCCCCACCAGCGTCTCCAGGCTGCGGTGCGTGGCCACTACCACGCGAACGTCCACGGCGACGGGCTTGTCTCCGCCGATGCGCTCTATCTCGTTTTCTTCCAGCACGCGCAGCAGCTTGGCCTGCATGGACAGCGGCATGTCTCCAATTTCGTCGAGAAACAGAGTTCCGTGCTGCGCCTGCTCGAACTTGCCGATGTGCCGCCCGGCCGCTCCCGTGAACGATCCCTTTTCGTGGCCGAACAGCTCCGATTCGATCAGTTCGGCGGGAACCGCGGCGCAATTCACCGTCACAAACGGACCGCCGGCGCGGGAACTGCGCTCGTGCACCGTCCGCGCCACCAGCTCTTTTCCCGTGCCCGTCTCGCCCAGGATGCAGACCCGCGTCTCGCTGGCGGCCACACGCTCTACTTGTGCCACTACCCGCCGCATGACCTCGCCCGCCCACACCATCTCGTGCTTGCCCAGGCGCTGCCGCAGTTGCCGGTTTTCCGATTCCAGCCGCTGCAACCGCAGCGCATTCTCCACCGTCAACAGCAGCTTTTCCGTGGAAATCGGTTTTTCCAAAAAGTCGAGCGCTCCCAGCCTGGTGGCCCGGACCGCCATCTCGATGTGCGCCTGGCCCGACATCATGACCACCGGCGCCGCCACTCCCTGCGCCTTCAAATCCTCCAGCAGCGCCAGCCCATCCCTGCCCGGCATGACCACATCGGAAAGAATCAGATCAAAAGCCTGCGACTTGGCCAAATCCAGCGCTTTGGCCGCGTTGTCGCACACGGTGGCTTCGTGCCCCGCCAGCCGGAAGGCGCGCGACAGCGAAGCCAGCGTGTTGGCTTCGTCATCCACGATCAGGAGGTGTGCCTTGGCCGCCATAGTTGGTCCTATCCGGAATTAGCGCTGAACTGCGCCCCTTCCTCCCGGCTCCGCGGCAGCTCAATGACAAAGGTCGTGCCCTGCCCCGGCGCGCTCTTCACTGTAATCCTGCCCTGGTGGTCGCTCACCACCGACTGCACGATGGCCAGTCCCAGTCCCGTTCCGTGCTCCTTGGTAGTGTAATAGGGGGTGAACAGGCGGTCGCATTCTTCCTTGCTCAAACCGCTCCCCGTATCGCTCACCTCGATGCGAATGTTCTCACCTCTGGCTCGGGTGAGCAGGGTGAGAGTGCCGCCGGCGGGCATGGCGTCAATGGCGTTCAGCACCAGGTTGGCCAGCGCCCGGTGAAGCAGGTCCGGATCAGCCGCCACTTTGCCCAGCTTGCTATCGAGTAGCAACTGGCTCGCAATCGCCGGCCGCCCTTCCGCCCCCATCTGTGCCTGGTGTACCTGCAGCACCTTGCTTATGAGTTCGTTGATGTCCACCGGCTGCAGCTGCGGCTGGGGCATTTTTGAAAATTCGCTGAAGCGGCCGATGATGGCCTTCAGATTTGCGATCTCGGCCAGCAGGGTGCCGGCGCTCTCGCGAAAAACCTCGTCGAACTGTTCACCGCCGTGCTCTCGCGATTTGAGCAGGTTCTCAACTGTGATCTGCAGCGGAAACAGCGGATTTTTCAATTCATGGGCCAGGCGCCGCGCCAGTTCGCGCCAGGCCGCCACCCGCTCCGCCTGCACCAGCCGTTCGCGCTGCTCCGTAAGTTCCCGGGTCATGCGATTGAACGCATCGGCCATCTCGCCCAGCTCATCGCCCGACTGCACCTCGAGCTGGGTTTGCCAGTTTCCTGCCGCCACTTCGCGCGCCGCCTCCGCCAGCTGCTCCACCGGCCGCGTGACCCGAGCCGCCATCCAACTGCTCAGCACTACGGCCAGCACCACTGCCAAGCCGGCCACCAGCAGCGCCGTGGAACGGATGCGCGATTCCACCGCCACCAGCGCACGCCGTGAGTTCCCCACCAGCAGCATGCCCAACAAATCGCCTTCCTCGCCCTTCAGTGGAATTGCGTCCAGGCTCTCACTGTCGGCCGGGTCCGAAGACCAGTTCACCACCGCGGTCTGCTCCGCGCCCGTGGTCTGCACCTTGCTAACCACGGGCTCCACTTTGTCCGCCTGCTTCACTGGTCCGGCTGCGTCCAACAAAGATGCCGGCGAGTAATTGCCGCCGCTGCTGGTATACAACATGGCGCGCGTTCCCGCGGGCAGCTCCAGCGTGGCCAGAAACTCCTGGTCCAGCCGGCGACCACCCACTACATACAGCGGTTTGTCGCCAATCCGGATGGAGCGTATAGCGAACAATCCAAGCACCGCTCCGTTGGGCAGCTCTTCGCGCTTCAGAAACGCGTCGGGAGACCGCGTCTGAGCCGCGGTGGCCAGCAGCGGCTCCTTGTAGCCGAATTTCGCCGGCCATTGCGCCGAGGAAATGATGCTGCCGCCGGCATCGGCAAATTCCAGAAAATCCAGCTGCTGGGCCTTGGCGTCCGCTCCCGCCTGGTTGACGTAGGCGCCTGCATTCGCAGGCTGCCGGTCCAAGTCGAGGGCCATGCGGCTGGCCGATTCGCTGCCCGCGATGGCTTCCACCCGGGCCGCCACCTCCTGCCCCCGGCGGTTGAATTCGCGGTGAAATTGCGCCACCAGCGCCTGCGTCCGCTCCTGCTCCGACTGCTCGAAGGCGCGCCGCGTGATAACCGAGACCGTCCACGCCACCGCCGCAACCGCCAGAAACACGGTCAGCGTGAACATCAGCAGCAGCTTGCGGCGGAAGCTCACGGTTTGCTCCCGCTCAGCCAAACGTCCGCCAGCCGGTAGTCGCCGAACAGATCAGTGCGCCAGCCCTCCACGCCCGGCCCCATTGCGGAAGCTTGCGGCACATGAGCCAGGGGAATGATCCTCCCCGACTGCAGCATCTCCTTTTCCCGCGCATAAAGCTCTTCCGGCGATGTTCCCTGAAACCGCGGCAAAGGTAAACCAGCGGCCTCGGCCACCGCCTCCAGGGCAAGTTGCGGCTGCGGTGAAGCCAGCGGAATACGCAGCAGGCGCACATCGGCGTTGGCAGCCGAAGCCGCCGTCTGCAGCCGGATGCCCGCATCGCGCGCGTTCAGCTCTACCCGTTCGCCGAGCAACTGGTTGAGCTGAACGCGCGCGATG
>DATGGJ010000680.1:0-6161 GCA_035308585.1 Terriglobales bacterium | reverse complement strand
CGGCGCGACCGCGGAAGCGGAAGCTGAATCCAAGCTGCTGCACACTTTGTATACCCCCACCATGGATCAAGCCGTGGTGGTGGTGCCGGGACGCGACCACCTGGCGGAAAACCCGCAGTAGATACCCCGGTTGGAACCCTTTTGTAAGCTCAGGGCAGGCTGAGCCCTTCCTTCAACCTGAGATGACCAACCATGGTGCAACTGACTAAGTAAGGCCAAGGCCGGCCACGGCTCCTCGGAGCGAAGGTTTTCCGACTTGCGTACAGCCAGGGTTCCCGACTTGCGCACAGCCAGGTTTGGAGTAAAATGCCCCGATTCTTACTCCGAGGGTGGGGAACCGTATGGTCGAGAAGAAGTCCGATCGCCGCGCACGGCAGCGTTTTCCCGTGCATGTTCCGGTTTCGCTGAAAGCGGAACGCGGAGGTGTTCAGGAGGCTACCCAGACCCGCGACCTGAGCACCGCGGGCGTGTTTGTCTACACCAATGCGCGCATGCAGGAGGGCAGCGAACTGGAGCTGATTCTGGTGCTGCCCCCGGAGATCACCTTCTCCGATCGGCGCTGGGTGTGCTGCCAGGCCTCCGTGGTGCGGGTGGAAGAGAACGCCAACCAGGGCAACTATGGCGTGGCCGCGGTGATCAAGCGCTTCGATGTGCTGCCCGAGATCTGAAGGGCACGGCCCGGCTTCTTCACCCTTGAGGCCAATGTGAACCCGTCTCCGTCTCCCTCAGCTTTGGTTTCGCTGCTGGGAATTCCTTTCGACGAAAATTCTTCCTACTTGCGCGGCACCGCCCAGGCTCCGCCGCACATTGTGGAGGCGCTCAACTGCGATTCCTCCAACCTGTGGACGGAAAACGGCACCGACCTCGAGGGCAAGGTGCGCGACCTGAGCAGCGTGCAGCTTCCCTCCGGCACGCCACAAGCCTTTGCCGCCATCGAGCAGGCGGTTGCCGCCCAGTTGCGCCAGGAGGCGTCTCTCATCCTGCTGGGCGGAGATCACTCCATCACTTACCCGGTAATCAAGGCTTTCGCGGCCAAGTTTCCCAATTTGGAAATCATGCACTTTGACGCCCACCCCGACCTCTACGACGAACTGGGCGGCAACCGCTTTTCCCATGCCTGTCCCTTTGCCCGCGTCATGGAGGAGAAACTGGCCAGCAGACTGGTTCAGGCCGGCATTCGCACCATGAACCGCCACCAGCGGGAGCAAGCCCAGCGCTTTGGTGTGGAGGTATTGGAAATGAAAGACTTAGGACGCTGGCCACAACTCGAATTCAAAGGGCCGGTTTACATTTCGTTCGATGTAGACGTGCTGGACCCGGCCTTTGCCCCCGGGGTGTCTCACTGGGAGCCCGGAGGCCTCTCGGTGCGGGAGGTCATCCACGGGCTCCATTCCCTGCAGGGGCGGATAGTGGGAGCGGACCTGGTGGAATACAACCCAGCGCGGGACGAGAGCGGGCGGACGGCGATGGTTTGCGCCAAGGTAGTCAAGGAGATAGCTGCGCGGGTGCTGGGCGGGTAGTCGTCCAAGCTTTCCCCTTTAGAACTGAAACGGTTGCCAAATTAGGACAGTGAAATGCAAAAAAGTTTACTTTTGGGCGGTTTAACGGCGCAAAATCCGCAGGGTTTTAGTCCGACCAGGAAAGCGCAGACTCTCGTGCACGGACCCGGCCGGAACTGGGCTCGGCCCCTGGGAAGGGACGTCTCTCTCTATTATTACAGTGGTTTGCCACGCTAATTGCGGGGGCAGGAGTGGCTGCGAAGGAGAAAGGGAGCGAGGGCGAGCCCCCGAGCTAGGTCACTTAAGTACCGTGGCACCGCATTTGGTGCAAAGATTGCTATCAAGTGATTGCTGGCGCTTGTCGGCGCCGATTCCACTCATGGGAAGGGGCAGGACGGTGTGGATAGGTAAGTTACGCTGGGGCGTGCTGCGGCTGGTAACGCCGGTAGGGCCGCGCTACGTGAGGCCGACATTCTGGGAGAGAGTTTATCTGCTCTGGGTGTTCCGTAACTTCAGCGTGCTGCCGCAGAACGTGCTGAGCCGGCGGGCGCACACGCTGATCGAAAACCTCTGCATGCGCCAGCACAGCGAGCCGCACGGCTTCCTTTACGCCATCACCGACCAGCCCGTAATCGGCACGGTGGAACGTGTGCCTCAGTTTGGGCTGGAAGAAGTCCAGGCGGGTGTCAAAACGGTGGCACCGCCGGCGGCATTGTCGCGGCACAACTCATAATTCGAGGAGTCAGGAGTCGGTAGTAGGAGTCAGCGCATCCGACCTTGTACCTCATCTCCATCCAGAACCTTGGATTTTGATTCCCCGTTTATCCAGTTCCTGGAGAAACGGCCGCGCCGGAATGACCATCTCCGGGGGATGGACGCCGCGAGTGCGAATTTCGCCGCGGGCCAGCATCTGCGCCGCCACCGAGATGGGGAAACCGGTATCGCGGGCGACCGCGCTGAAAACCGGCCGGGTGCTGTAGCGGGTAGTGGCGTCGAGAGTGAGGCGACGTTTGCGGCCGGCGCTGCTGCCTTCCACCACAACACGAACGGTTTCCGCATCGCGCGGAGGCGCATTGCTGCCGCTCGCGCGCCCCTTCAGCAGTTGCTCGAGGAAAGCGCGCGGGGCCACCGGACAGCCATTGACCGCTACCGGGGTCTGTTCCAGCAGGCCCATGCTCCCCAGCAGGCGCACGGTTTCAATCAGTTGCGGGTCGTAGTTGATTTTGAAAAAAACTTCACGCACGCCCTGGCGGCGGAAGCTGAGCGGCAGGGTGGCGACTTCCGAGTGAATGGAGTGGCGCACAACGAGCTTGCCGATAGGCGCAGGGAAGCTCACTTTCTCCGGATCAGAAAAATGCTGCTCCTGGCGGAACTTGCCGCCGCTGTAATGCATGGGAGCTATGGTCAGCTCGTCGAGGATGGTGGCAATGGAAAAGCTAAAGGCCAGGGGATCGGAGGCGGCGGGACGCAGTTCGCGGCTGCCGTTGTACACCTTGATGGCGGTGACGCGCTGGAGTTGGTCGGCGAGGAAGCGTGCCATCACATTGGCGATGCCGGGAGCGCTGCCGATGCCCAGGATGGCGAGGCGGCCGGCGCGGCGAAACTCGGAATTGAGCTTGAGCTGCTTGCGCGTGGTGTAGAACAGTCCGCCCAGGTCAAGATAGTGGGCGCGGGCGGCGAGAGCCGCCTTCATGACCGCGAGGTTCCAATAGTACTGGGTGCAGTTGAGCACGGCGATGGAGCCGCTGAGAAGGCGCACCGTGTCGGTTGTCTGGCGCACATCGCAGAAGGCGGAGCGCGCCTTGCCGTGGCCGAACTCGCGAGCCGCCTCCTGGGCCCGGGGCTGGTCATAATCGGCAACGATGATTTCGCTGGCCTCGGGCGAGCGGGCCAGATCATAGAGCGCGGCGCGGCCCATCAGGCCGGCGCCCAAGACGACGAAGCGCATAAACTTCTCCTCTTCTTCCGCCCTGCTGGGGCTTGGTTTTGTTCCGCTTCGACTCCCCCGGGCTTACACCCGGGGCTACATTCTCGCGCCGCTTGGCGGCTGAATTTGCCCCTGTCAGGCCGCCTTGGCTCAGGATAAGGCTCGGCGACAAAGGGCGTTTCGCGGGCGAGGGCGCCCCCGCCACAACAGCAAATGTACCTGCGAGGGCAAAGCGCCTTCGCAGCGGACGGGACGCGGCGCTACAAAGAAATACGTAGGTTCTTCGCTCGCGCTCGCCTCGCGGACTCGGCTCGCGCTTACTCAGGATGACAGCATTGGGATGATGGGGAGGTTGCATCAGAGTTCAGTTTGCAGCGGCGGCAGTTTCGAGCAGTTCGGAGCCGAGTTCGGGCTGGCCTTGGGCGCGTGTCCGCAGGCGATACCAGAGCACAATCCCAACCAGCGAAAAGACAAATATCACGGCGGAAATGGCGTTGATTTCCGGGGTCATGCCGCGGCGCAGGCGCGACCAGATCTCCAGGGGCAGGGTGTTGTCGCGGCCGATGAGGAAAAAGCTGACCGCGATCTCATCCATGGATAACGTAAAGATCAGCAGCGCTGCACCGATGATGGGCAGGCGCAGGTTGGGCAGGGTGATGTGCCAGAAGGTCTGCCAGTAGTTGGCACCGAGGTCGAGCGAGGCTTCCTCCTGGGCGCGGTCCAACTTCTGCAGTCCGGCAAAGATATCGGTGGTGGCCACGGAAATAAGCGCTGTGCCGTGGCCCAGGGTGATGGTCAGCAGGCTGAGATGCAGGCCCATGCCTACGAACAGCATGAGCAGGGAAAGACCGGTGATGATGCCGGGCAGGATCAGGGGCAGGAGCACAAGGCGGCGAAAGGCTGTTTTTCCGGGGAAGCTGGCACGGTCCAGGGCCAGGGCCGCCGGTATGCCCAAGAGCAGAGAAATGGCCATGGCGGCACAGGCCACCATCAGGCTGTTGAGCACCGAGTCCCACATGGAGCCATCGCCCAGCAGCATGCGGTACCAGCTGATTGTGAAGTCATGAGGCGGGAAGCCGCCCACGCCGCCGCCGTTGAAGGAGTAAACGATCAACACCACGATCGGCAAGTACAGAAAAGCGAACACCACCGCGGCATAGAGCGCGAGCCAGCGCGGGTTGCGGGCGGGAGCGCTCACGAATAGCTCCACTTCTTTTCCAGTCGCTCAGAAAGGAACAGCAGACCGACCACCAGCAAGAGCATGCACAGCGATATGGCCGCGCCCAGGGGCCAGTTGTAGGCGGCGCCGAAGAGGCTGACGACGATGTTGGAGATCATGATGCCGCTGGGCCCGCCGAGCAGCAGCGGGGCCAGGAAGTCGCCCAGGCTGAGGACGAAGGCGAAGGTCGCACCGGCCAGCACGCCGGGAATGGAGAGCGGCAGAATCACGCGCCAGAACGTCTGCAACGGGGAAGCGCCGAGGTCGTGCGAGGCTTCCACCAGGTTGCGGGGAATGTGCTCCAGCGAGGCGTAGATGGGCAGAAAAGCGAAGGGCGTGTAGATGTGGGTGAGCGTGAGCACCACCGCAAAAGGGCTGTAGAGCAGGAATTCCACGGGGTGGCGCGTAAGGTGCACGTATTGCAGCAGGGTGTTGAGCACGCCATCGCTGCCCAGGATGGTCTTCCAGGCATAAGCGCGCACCAGGTAGCTGACCCACAAAGGAATGATCACCAACTGGTAGAGCAGGTCTTTGCGCGCGCCGGCGTGAAAGGAAAGATAGTAGGCCAGCGGATAACCCAGCAGCAGGGCGAAGAGCATCACGCGGGCGGCAATCCACATGGAGCGCAGCAGGGTTTCAAAGTACACGTGCACCCGCAGCAGTTCGCGGTAATTGCCCAGGTTCCAGTGATGAATGATGGTTTGCGCGGGGCTGACCGTCCAGAAGCTATAGCAGAGGAGCAGGGCGTAAGGGACGAGCAGGAACACGGCGACCCAGAGAAGCGGGGGCAAGGTGATCGCCGCTTTGTAGGCGCGGGAAAACACTCAGGTCCTCTCCTCGGAGTCGCGCACGGGAATGGCGTGGGCGGCGGAGAACTCAAAGTTGTGCTGGCCGGTCAACGGGCCGTGACTGGGCACGCGAACCGTAAGCTTGAGTCCTTCGGCACATTCGACCTGCAGCAGATCGGTAGCGCCATGGAAGGACTGGGTGAGAATGCTGGCACAGAAGCGCACGGCGTCATTGCCGGCGGCGGCGGAGGAGTCCGCCAAACGAATGTGTTCCGGGCGGAGAGAGAAGACTGCCGGACCACTCGCCGCCGTGGTGGAAAATTCCAGCCCATGGCAGCGCGCGCGCCCGTGTTCCGCGCGGCCGCGCAGCAGGTTGGTATGGCCGATGAACTGCGCAGCATAAGAGGTGGCGGGACGGCTGTAGATATCGCGCGGCGAGGCCACCTGCTCCAGCCTGCCGTTGCGCAGCAGGGCAATGCGGTCAGACATGACCATGGCTTCTTCCTGGTCATGGGTGACAAAGACAAAGGAAATGCCGACTTCGCGCTGCAGCGATTTTAGCTCCAGCTGCATCTGGCGGCGGAGATTGGCGTCGAGCGCGGAAAGCGGCTCATCGAGCAGTAGCAGGCGGGGACGGTTGACCAGGGCGCGGGCCAGAGCCACCCGCTGCTGCTGGCCGCCGCTGATCTTTGCCGGCTTGGAAGCGGCGAAGGCGGTCATCTTTACCA
>DATGGJ010000679.1:0-5626 GCA_035308585.1 Terriglobales bacterium | reverse complement strand
CAACCTGAACCACACCACTATTCACGCCCCCATTAACGGCATCGTGGTGGCCCGCAACGTGGATGTCGGCCAGACCGTGGCCGCTTCTTTGCAGGCGCCCACGCTGTTCAACATCGCCCAGGACCTCACCAAGATGCAGGTGGACACGCAAACCGACGAGTCTGACGTGGGCAACATCAAGGTCGGACAGGAGGCCACCTTCACCGTGGACGCCTATCCCAACCAGACCTTTCGCGGCCACGTGGTGCAGATCCGCCTGAATCCCACGATTGTGCAGAACGTGGTCACCTACGATACGGTCATCGCTTTTGATAATCCGCAGATGAAGCTTTTTCCGGGCATGACCGCCTACGTCACCGTCCCGGTGGCGACGGCCGAGGATGTGCTTTCGGTGCCCAATACGGCGCTGCGCTTCAAACCGTCCTTGAGCGCGGAGCGCATTCGCCAGCTCTATGCGCAATTCGGCATCGCGGAAGGGCATGCCGGGGCGGCCGCGGGGAGCCAGGGCCCGGCAGGCAAGAGCCTGGGCCTGCAGGGCCCGCCGCAACCGCGGCGCGATGTGGCGGTCATTTGGAAATTACGGCCGGACCGCAGCATTGAGCCGGTCATGCTCCGTACCGGCATTACCGATCACACCCAGACCGCGGTGGCGGAATTGCTCAAAGGCGCTTTGCAGCCCGGAGATGAGCTCGCCATCGGGGAGGAGCTTGGCAACCGCCAGCCCAGCGGCCCGGGCGTGGTACGGCACTAGGGAATTGAGTAATCGGGTAATTGAGTAATTGAGTAATTTGTAATTTCAGGCGGGCGTGCTGTCTTTGTGACGAGCACCCACTAAAGGAATCATGCTGAGGGCCTTCCGGCCCCTCGGGATGACGCCAGCAATGAACGGCATGGGACGAAAAAGCCAGCCACCGTGCCGGCGAAGGGTGGGACGCCCGGGCGACGGCCGGCCAGAGGCCGGCGCTACAGGGATGGAAATTACAAATTACCAATTGCAAATCAATCGTGGCCACAACTCTCCAATCCGGCACGGAGACCGATGTGCAGCGGTCTTCCTCCGAGCTCATCCGCGTTGAAGACGTGCATAAGTATTACGACCTGGGCGAAACCCGGGTTCACGCTCTGCGCGGCATAACCCTGAGCATTGCCCGAGGCGAATTCGTGGCCATCATGGGCGCGAGCGGCAGCGGCAAATCCACCTTCATGAACCTGCTGGGCTGCCTGGACCGGCCCTCCAGCGGACGCTACCTGCTGCAAGGCACCGACGTCTCGCAACTCGACAAGAAGGCGCTGGCCGCCATTCGCAATCACAAGCTGGGCTTCGTGTTTCAGGGATTCAACCTGCTCTCGCGCACCACCGCGCTGGAAAATGTTGAGCTGCCCACGCTGTATGCTCACCTCAACAAGGAGGAGCGGCTGCAGCGGGCGCGCGAAGCCCTGCGCACTGTCGGCTTGGCCGACCGCATGGACCACTTCCCCTCGCAGCTTTCCGGCGGGCAGCAGCAGCGCGTGGCCATCGCCCGCGCCCTGGTCAACCGGCCCTCCATCCTGCTGGCCGACGAGCCCACCGGCAACCTGGACAGCCGCACCTCGGTCGAGATCATGGACGTCTTCCAGGCGCTCAACGACCAAGGACTCACCATTGTGCTGGTCACGCATGAACCCGATATCTCGCGGTTTGCCAGGCGCACCCTGCTTTTTCGCGACGGCAGGATCCGCCGCGACGAACTGGTCGCGGAACGCCCGCGCGCCTGCGAGGTGCTGCAGGCGCTGCCCACGGTGGAGGATTGAGGACTGTCATGGCCTTGCTCTCCATTTTGCGCATCGCCTGGCGGGCGCTCTCCCGCAACAAGCTGCGCTCCGGGCTCACCATGCTGGGGGTGATTATCGGCGTAGGGGCGGTCATCGCCATGGTGGGCGTAGGCCAGGGCGCCAGCCAGGCGGTGCAGCAGCAGATCGCCTCCATGGGCTCCAACGTGGTTTTCGTGGGCAGCGGCACGGTCAACCGCGGCGGCTTGCGCCTGGGCTGGGGGCAGACGAAAAGTTTGATCTACGACGACATGCGGGCCATCCTGCGCGAATGTCCGGCGGTCAAGGCGGCGGCTCCCGGCGCCGCTACCGCGGCGCAAATTGTCTTTGGCAATGACAACTGGTTTACCAACGTGCAGGGCACCGAGCCTCAGTATTTCGACATTCGCGATTGGACCCTGGCGGCAGGCGTGCCCTTTACCCAGGCTGACGTGGAAGCTGCCGCCAACCTGGCAATTATCGGCAACACCGTGCGCCAGAATCTTTTTGGCGCCACCGATCCGGTCGGCCAAACCGTCCGCGTAAAGGATCTTCCCTTTCGCGTGGTGGGCGTGCTCAACATCAAGGGCCAATCGGCTCACATGGGCCAGGATCAGGACGACGTCATCTTCGTTCCCATCACCACGCTGCAGAAGAAGCTGACGGGCGATACCTGGCTGCGCTTCATCGTGGTCTCCGCCATCAGCCGTCAGGCCAGCTATGCCGCCCAGCAGGAGATCACAGCTCTGCTGCGCGACCGCCACCGCATCCGCCCCGGCCAGGATGACGACTTCATGGTGCGCAATCTGGCTGACATTGCCCAACTGGCGGACCAGTCCTCGCGGGTCATGACCCTGCTGCTGGCTTCCATCGCCAGTGTTTCGCTTATCGTGGGCGGCATCGGAATTATGAATATCATGCTGGTGTCGGTCACCGAGCGCACCCGCGAGATCGGCATCCGCATGGCCGTGGGCGCCACCGAGGAAGACGTGCAGCGCCAGTTCCTCATCGAGGCCATCGTGCTCAGCCTCATGGGAGGCGCGGCCGGCATCCTGTTCGGGGTCGGCGCCTCTCTGCTCATTACCCGCTTGCTGGGATGGGCGGTGCTGATATCGCCTCTGGCCATCGCCGTGGCGGCGCTGTTTTCCGCTGCGGTGGGCGTGTTTTTCGGCTTTTACCCCGCCCGCAAGGCTGCCCGCCTCGATCCCATCGAAGCCTTGCGTTTCGAATAATCGGCGGAAAAAAGGGCGGTCTCCCCTGGCCTGCGGGTGGAGCCCCGAAGCTTACTGCGGGTTGCTCTCGGGCCTGCTCTCCTCCGGCGCCATTTCCTTCGCCACTTGGTCCTGCCGTTTGACCTGGGAGAGCAGAGTCTCGATGTAATGCTTGATTTCCGGACTCTTGGTGCGCATGGCGGTGTCCTCGTAGTTTCCGTACTGCCGGTCGAGTTCCGCCGCCATATGCGCCAGGAATATTCGGTCAAGCTGCTGGCCTGAGTTCTTTTCCAGTTGGCGCTTGGCTTTGCGGTCGCGGCGGCTCAGTTTGAGCGGAAGCGCCAGGTTGACTTTTCTGGCCACATTCAGGAGTTCCTGCTGGGCGCGGCGCCGCTGGGCCACCAGACTGCGGGCGAAATTTCTGGCCGCGCCGAAACCCTTCCGCTCCGCCACCTGCCCCAGTTCAATCGCCGCCTGGTTTTCTTCGGCCGCATCACGCAAAAAGCTTTTGTCTGAGCGGCTCAGTTTGGCAACCCCTTTTGGGCTTGCCGCACCGCCCTCTTCCGCGCGCAGCCATCGCCCCGCGCCGGGGAAAAGAACCCATGCCCCAATCAGCATCACCAGCAGCCATTTGCCGTGTGTGCTCCTGCGAGCTCTGAGGTGGTCGGTCATAGGTTTAATTTCCATAGGGGCAGACCGTAAATTCTACGATGAGGGACTCTTGCCAGACGATAGCCGACCGGCCCGCATCCAGCTACAATGCCCAAGCAACAGGAGGACAATTGGCAAACCTGTCAGGAGCCGAATATCTTGCCCTCGCCGAGTTCCGGCACCAACTGGAACGTTTTCTGCAGCGGCGCCGCCGGGCCGCCCGCCAGGCCGGCCTGCAGCCAAAACAATATCAGCTCATGCTGGCCGTCAAGGGCATGGAAAAGACCCACAAGCCTACGGTCGGCGAAATCGCCGAGCGCCTGCAGGTCCAGAACCACAGCGTGGTCGAGTTGGTGGATCGCCTGGAAAAGCGCCGCTACGTCGAGCGCGAGCGTGATCAGAGCGACCGCCGGGTGGTGCACTTAAAACTTACTCCCGCGGGTGAAGCCGTGCTGCGCAAGCTGGTCGCGGCCAGCCTCGCTGAGCTCAAGACCGAGGCTCCGGCGCTCCTGCGGGCTCTGACTACAGTCCTGCGCAACCGCTGATCGGCCAACTATCTGGCCTCCATCAATGCGGGCTGAGCGCCGACTTCTGTTGCGCCGCCTGATTTTCCAGTTCCAGCCGCTTTTTCCTGTCCAGGTAGAACAGCATGAATAATACGCCGCCCAGGACCAGCAGAGTAAATGCGCCTGCGATCTGCAGCACCCTGCCGATAATGGCGGTGTAGCGCCCGCTGTTGGGATCATACTTGCAACAGTAGAGCAGCACCTCGTCCGCCAGCGAGCCGATTTTTTCCTGTGAGCCCTGCACCAGCGCCAGGCGCAGATCCTGTACCGGATAGTCAATCCCGTAGAAATACTGCGCTATTTTGCCTTTGGGCGTGAGCACCACGATGCCGGTGGCGTGCGCGAACTGCTGTGTCTGGGCGTCCCAGGCATAATGAAACCCGACTGCCTGGGTCAGGGTCGTAATCTCCGGCTGCTGCCCGGTCAGAAAGTGCCAGCCCGCGGCGGCTTCGGGATGGCCGTAACTCGCGACGTAGGTCTGCTTCGTGGAAGCCGCCAGTTGGGGGGTCTCCCGCGGATCGAAGCTCACGGTCAGCACGTTGAATTGTTGGCCAATCTGAAACGGAAGCTGCCGGAAGGCGTGGGTGGCTCCCGCCAGCACCTGGCTGCACAACATGGGGCAACGGTAGTAAGCCAGAATCAGCACCACCGGCTTGCGCTGCCCAAAATAGTCGCTCAGCCGCACCGCTTGGCCGCTCTCATCACGGAAAACCAGATTGAGCGGCACCTGGTTATCCAGTCTCTGTTCGTAGCGGACGTTCTTAAGGATGGGCGGTACCTGAGTGGAGGGCCCGCTGCCGGGCGCGCTGTCCTGCAATCCCTGCCCCGCCGAGGGCAGGGAAGCGGCTACTAGAGCAGTGCTGACCAGGACAAAGCGGAGTAGCGAAAAATGAGAGCGCGACCACCGGGGGATCACCATGACTCCTGCGCCGTACTCACGGCAGAATCAATAGTATATAGCTTGCCCGTGCCCCGTCCCGGCGGCAGGCAATCGCAGACAATAAAAAGCCCGGAGCCTGAGCTCCGGGCATAACGCCCCAGCCCCCTGCAGTTCAATTTCCACTCGCGGAAGGCGAAGCCCCGTACACCACCGCGACCTGAGGACTCACGCCGGCCTTGGCCAGTTGCCGCTCGCGCGGATGGACCGCCAGCTGGCGTACCGCGCTATCGGCGGCCGTCCAAACCTCGGCCAGAAAGTATTCATCGCCATAACGGTGAAAGACCAGCTTCGGAGTGTTGACATCTCTCCGCCACTCGGTCGTGTTCGGCATCATCAGCTCAATGCCGCGCTCCCCGGAAGAAAGCAGGAGAGTGAATTGCCCCCCAACCCGGGTGATGCTGTATTCACCCGCGGGAAGCACCCCATAGCCGGCGGAAAAACTGAAAGGCACATCCGCCTTGATCATGGTT